>JALZHT010000834.1 GCA_030860645.1 Acidobacteriota bacterium | reverse complement strand
CCCTTAACGGCCGAACCTTCGGCCCCGGCGCAGAAGAAGGCGACGCCGACGCCGACCCCCGCGCCGCAGGCTACCCCGACGCCCTCCGTCGGCAGCGACATCTGCGTCGACTGCGAGCCGGGCGGCAACATGGCGCCGTGGGCGGAGCCGGGCGGCCCCTACAGCGGCCAGCCCAACCAGGCCATCCAGTTCGACGGCAGCTGGTCGTACGACGAGGACGGCTGGATCACCAACTATAGCTGGAACTTCGGCGACGGCACGACCAGCACGCTCGCGTCCCCCGCGAAGGCTTACGCCTCGCCGGGCTCCTACAGCGTGTCGCTGCGCGTGCGCGACAACTCCGGCCTCTGGAGCACCATCCGCTACACGACGGCGACGGTCAGCAACCCGACGCCCGTCAACGGCGCCACCTTCGTCTCGCAGTCGGTGCCGACGGCGATGAATGCCGGCCAGCAGTACAGCGTCTCCGTGACGATGAACAACTCGGGCACGAAGACGTGGACGGCGGCCGACCAGCACCGCCTCGGCTCGCAGAACCCACAGGACAACGGGACGTGGGGCACAGGGCGCGTCGACATGCCGGCGTCGGTCTCGCCCGGCCAGAACGTCACCTTCAACTTCACGGTCACGGCCCCCTCGTCGCCGGGCACCTACAACTTCCAGTGGCGGATGGTGCAGGACGGGGTCGAGTGGTTCGGCGGTTACACGGAGAACGTGGCGGTGACGGTCACGCAGCCCGCCGCCGGCGGCTGCTCCGGCCCCGCGCCCTGCGACGGCCACCCGACCATCTCCTACGACCCGTCCACCAACCGCATCAACAGCCCCGGCTGGCTCTACGACGCGGCGGGCAACCAGATCCGCGCCCAGCGCCCGGACGGCGGGTGGCAGCGTTTCGTCTACGACGCCGCCGGCCGCCTCACGAGGGTCAAGGACGACGCCGGCAACACGACCCTCATCTACAGGTACGGGGCCAGCAACCAGCGCCTCGTCACGCAGGAGGGCGGCGACGCCTCGAACCTGCGCACCTACCACGTCTGGGACGGCAACAGCGTCGTCGCCGAGTTCGGCGAGTCGAACGTCTCGCCGAGCGCGCCGGGTTGGAAGAAGAATTACATCTACCTGGCGGGCCGGCTGCTGGCGACGCAGGAGCCTGCGGGCGGCGGCGGCGAGACGGTCTTCTTCCACCACCCCGACCACCTGAGCACGCGCCTCATCACTAACCAGGCGACGGGCTCCGTGGCCGAGCAGGCCAACCTCCCGTTCGGCAACGCCATGAGCACGGAGTCGACGGGCGGCACCGCCCGCCGCTTCACCACCTACGACCGCAACATGGTCTCGGGGCTTGACTACGCGCTCAACCGCCACTACGACCCGCTCCAGGGGCGCTTCACCCAGGTCGACCCCATCGGCATGAGGGCGTTCAACGCGAGCGACCCGCAGACGCTCAACATGTACGCGTACTGCGGCAACGACCCCGTCAACCGCACCGACCCGGACGGCCTCTTCTTCGGCAAGCTGTTCAAAGGCATCGGCAAGCTGTTCAAGGGCATCGCGAAGGTCATCGGCAAGGTCGCGAAGGTCGTCGGCAAGGCCCTCAGCTTCGTGGGCTCGGTCATGGCGAAGGTGCTCCACAACCGATGGGTGATGCTCGGGGTGGCGATCCTCTCGTTCATCTTCCCGCCGGCGTGGGCCATCTACAAGACGCTCTCGGAGATTTCGTCCATCTTGCAGATAACGGGCCTGCTCCTTCAGGGCAAGTGGAAGGAGTTGGCCTTCACCCTCGTCCAGGCCGCCATCCAGTGGGCGATCAACAAGGCGATTTCCTTCGCCCTGGAGAAGCTCCAGAACGTCATCGGCGGGAAGCTCTTCGGCGTCGAGTTGACCAAGCTCTCGGCCTGCGCCAAGGCGCTACTCCAGCCGTTCTTCCCCAACGTGAATCTCGACAAGCTCAAGATTTACACGGGCCTCCCGTGGCTCTGGGGGCGCGGTGGGTTCGCTGCCTTCACCTACGGGAACAACCAGTACTACTACCGGGGCGAGTTCAACGAGCTGACGTCCGGGGGTATCGCACTCATCGGGCACGAGACCGAGCACACGGATCAGTTCCGGCGCCTCGGGACGTACGTGTTCGGGATCAGATACCTCTACGAAACCCTGAGGTTCGGCTACGGCAACGACCAGTTCGAGACCGCCGCGTCGGCCATGGAGGGCAACATCCTCAGCTCGCTCACCGCGAAGTTCGGGAACTCGAACCCGTGCAGCGTGGGACAGACGAAGTAGCGTAGGCGTGCGCGCCCGCGCCCCACAAACCGAGGGC
>JALZHT010000833.1 GCA_030860645.1 Acidobacteriota bacterium | reverse complement strand
CGCGCTCTCGAGGCGCGAGAAGGCCCTCATCGGCCTCGCCGTCGCGCACGCCTTGCAGTGCCCCTACTGCATCGACGCCTACGCGCAGGCGTGCCTCGAAGCCGGCTCGAACATGGAGCAGATGACCGAGGCGATCCACATGGCCTCGGCCCTGCGCGGCGGGGCGGCGCTCATCCACGGGCTCCAGGCGCACAACTCCGTGGACAAGGTCTCGATGTGATGCCGAAAGCATTGCCCGTCATCGCGGAGGGCGGCGCGCGCGCGCCGGTCGGCTTCGAGGAGAATCTGGCCGCGCACGGGACGGGGCTGCGCCGCGCCGGGACGGTCGAGACCTTGCAGGTCAACGTCGGCAAGCTCTGCAACCAGGCGTGCAAGCACTGCCACGTCGACGCCTCGCCCCGCCGCACCGAGGTCATGACGCGCGAGACCGCCGAGCGGGTCATCGCCGCCCTGCGCCGTTGGCGCATCCCCGTGCTCGACATCACGGGCGGCGCGCCCGAACTCAACCCCTCCTTCCGCCATCTCGTCGCCGAGGCCCGCGCCCTCGGCGCACACGTCATCGTGCGCCACAACCTGACGGTGACGTTCGAGCCGGGGCAGACAGACCTGCCGGAGTTCTTCCGCGGCCACGCGGTCGAGGTCGTCTCCTCGCTCCCCTACTTCCTCGAACAGCAGACGGACGCGCAGCGCGGCGCGGGCGTCTTCCGCAAATCCGTCGAGGCGCTCGGCCGCCTCAACGCGGTCGGCTACGGCAGGCAGGGGAGCGGCCTCACCCTCCACCTCGTCTACAACCCCGTGGGCGCGTTCCTGCCGCCCGCGCAGGAGGCAATCGAAAAAGATTTCAGGCGCGAGCTGGCGGCGCGCCACGGCGTCGAGTTCAACCGCCTCTACACGATCACGAACATGCCCATCAGGCGCTTCCTCGACTACCTGCGCCGCTCCGGCAACGAGGAGCGTTACATGCGTAAGCTGGTCGAGGCGTTCAACCCCTCGACCGTCGAAGGGCTGATGTGCCGCCGCCTCGTCAGCGTCGACTGGACGGGCCGGCTCTACGACTGCGACTTCAACCAGATGCTCGAACTCGGCGTCCCCCCGGGGCTGCCCCAGACCGTCGCCGACTTCGACCCGGCGAGGTTCGCCGGCCGCCGCGTCTCGACCGGCGCGCACTGCTTCGGCTGCACGGCCGGCGCCGGCTCAAGCTGCGGCGGCGCGGTGGAAGTAAAGGCCGTGAACCGTGAATCGTAAACGGCCACGTAGCGCCGGGCCAACTGATGAAAGACATCAAGGCCAAGTCCCGCGACTGAAATGAAAGAGCAGACCGAGCACACGAAGCCGGCCCTCGTCTTCGTCTACAACGCCGACAGCGGGCTGTTCAACGCCGTGGCCGACGCGGCGCATAAAATCTTTTCGCCCCGCACCTATCAGTGCCACCTGTGCGCGCTCACCCACTCGGCGCTGGGGATGCGCCGGGAGTGGAAACAATTTCTTGAAAGCCTCGGCGTGCCTTTGGAGTTTCTGCACGCCGACGAGTTGCGGGCGCGTTACGGCGCGGCGGGCGTGCCGCTGCCGGCGGTCTTCAAGAAGGACGGCGAGCGCGTGGAAGTCTTCCTCGACGCGGATGCGATCAACGCGTGCCGCACCGGCGACGATTTGAAACAGCTCATCGCCGGCCGTCTGCCTTCTTAAACAAACCGTCGCCGGCCGGGGCGGCCCGTCCCTTTACAACTCAGGCGGCCGCATGCGATTTCCGCAGGCCGATGTACTGCGCCTCGGCGAAGGCCGCCACGACGAGGGCCTGCGCGACGATGAAGGCGTAGCCGAGCGCCGTCGGCCCGACCCACCCGCCCACCAGCAGCAGGATGCTGTCGGCCGCCCAGAGGGCGTTCAGGGCGATGACGGCCCAGACGGCCGGCCGCGGCAATCGCTCCCGCGTGGCGAGGTAGGCGACGAGCGCGGCGAAGGGCAGCAGGCTCAGGCCCGCGTAGCGCAGCAGCGGGGGCGGGACACCCAACAAGTCTCCGAGGGGGCCGGAGCCGAGCGTCATCAACAGTCCCGAAGCGCCGCTCGTCGCCGCGTCGGCGAGCAGCACCCGGCGGAGGAAGGGCGAAGTGTTAGACGTGGTCATGGCAAACTCCTTACGCTCAGTCGGCTTCAGTGCGGAATGCAGTTGAGCTTATCGCGACGCCGGTTTCACACAGAGTGCACGGAGCAGGCACAGAGTTCACAGAGAAGAAATTGATTTCTCTGTGCCCTCTGTGGAACCTCTGTGCCTCTGTGTTGAGATAACGGTACAACACACTCAACCGCCGATCCCTTTAAATC
>JALZHT010000160.1 GCA_030860645.1 Acidobacteriota bacterium | reverse complement strand
GCCTTCGCCAGCGCCTCGGCGGGCGTCAGGCCCTTCGCCCGGCTGGCGGCGTCGAGCACCTGCCGCTTGAGCGCGCGGTCGAAGGCGTCGCTCTGCCACTCGTTGAAGTAGACGATGACGGTGCGCGCCTTCGCCCTCAGCTTCGGGATCACCCCGGCCTGGAGGACGGAGCTCTTACCCACGCCGCTCCCGCCGTAGAGCACCGTCAGCGGCGTGACGTAGAGGTTCGAGGCGACTACTTCCTTGTCCCGCTCGCGACCGAAGAAGTACTTGCGGTCGTCTTCGGTGTAGGGCTGGAGACCTTTGTAGGGGCAGTTCGGTGAAGGGATCGTACTCATGTGCGCACCACGCTCAAGCGGTCGTTACAGTCCGCGCAGCTTGTCGACGAAGGCGTTGATGTCCTGGTCGTAGATGTCGACGCGCCGCCGCTCCCACAGCTTCTTCTCCAGGATGGAGGGCTTGTACTGGATGGCCCAGGACGGGTCGGCGTGCTCCTCGCGGTCGAAGCTGTTGAGGACGGAGTTCAGGTTCTTGAGGACGACGCGGAGGTTCCAGTCGCGGAGGCCGTAGCCGAGGAAGAGGAACTGGCGGCTGCTGAAGTAGTCCATGAACTGGGTCGGTACGGCCACCTTCTGCGTCATCCGGTGGAGGAAGTCTATGTAATCCTCCTCCGTGATGACGTAGCTGTCGTCGCGCCACGGCCGGTCGTCCTCCTCCAGCGCTTCGGCGCCCCGGTGCCAGGGCCGGACCACCGTCCCGTGCATCTTGTAGATGACGGTGGTCGTCTTCAGCCGCTCGTTCATCGGGAGCTTGTTCGGGTCTTCGGGGATAGGCTCGCGCTCGCCGTGCTTCCACCAGAGGACGGAGGCGGCCAAGTCTCTGCGCTCGGTCGGGTGGACGACAAGGTCGAAGGGCCGCCCCCTCGCCCGGAAGGCGCTCTCCGTCAGGTCGTCGTAGTTGGTGGTGACGATCAGCAGCGGGCGCTCGATCTCGGCCAGGTACTCGTGAATCTTACAGGGGGTGTAGTCCTGGTTGAAGATGGAGTGCAGCTCGCGGAGCAGGTTGCGCCGCCCGCTCGCCTCGACGTAGTAGGAGGCGACCTTCAGCAGGTCGCCGAGGTCGGTCTCCGCCTCGGCCGGGAAGCTGGTCTTGCTCGCCAGCCGGCGCGAAAGCTCGTAGCCGCTCGGCAGCCGCGCGCCGTCGGCCGGCTGCCCGCCGAGGTTGACGCCGGCGCCGAGGAAAGGAACCACCTGGCTCCCTTTCAAAGCGTCGGCGATGACTCCGTAAGGGGGTTCTTGCGACATAATTGAATCCCTGCTGTTCGACCGGCCCGTGGGCCTCGGGAGGTGTGAAGGGGGTTTGAGGACTCGGCGAGTCGCCCGCCCCTGATTACTTTGGAGACTTACCCAAGCGAGCAGTAAGGTGACGTTCGGCGCGCCCCGCGTCGGCCTGCTTTCCTGGGAGACTGCCCGGCGAGCGAGCAGGAGATGAGGCGCTGTCGGCGGCGACGGAATGGAGACGGGGTGAGCATCAGGACGTGCGGCCCCGGCAACAACTGATGACAACACGCTTATACTCCTGTTACCGAGACCCCGTCAACATCCAAGTCTCCGGCCCCGCCCCTTGCCTCCTCTGCCGGGCGCTCGACCTTCTCATTGAAACCGAAGCCGGATTAATATCGCCGCATGGCGAACGTACTGGGCGGACTCTCCGGTGTGCAACTGGCGCTGGTCGGGAGCGCGGTCACGCTGCTGTCGACGAGCGTCGGGGCGCTGCCGACGCTCGTCACGCGGCGCATCTCCGAGCGGACGCAGGACGTGCTGATGGGCTTCAGCGCGGGCGTGATGCTCGCCGCGACCTGCTTCTCCCTGCTCGGCCCGGCGCTCCGGCTCGCGTCCGAAGGCTCGGAGTCGAGGCTCGCCCCCGGCCTCGGCGTCGGGGCCTGCGTGCTCGCGGGCGGCGCGTTCCTCCACCTGTGCAACCGCTCCATCCCGCACGAGCATTTCGTGAAGGGGCGGGAGGGCGGCCCGACGAGCGCGCACCTCAAGCGCATCTGGCTGTTCGTGCTCGCCATCGCGCTCCACAACTTCCCCGAGGGGCTGGCCGTCGGGTCGGGGGCCGGGAGCCTCGACCCGAACCTCGCCGCGCCGATCCTCGTCGGCATCGCGTTGCAGGACATCCCCGAGGGCTTCGTGGTCGCGGTGGCGCTGACCGGGGTGCAGTACACGCGGGGGCAGGCGCTGTTCGTCGCCTTCGTGACGGGAGTCGTCGAGGCGGCGGCGGCGCTGCTGGGCTACGCCGCGACCTCGCAGGCGCAGGGCGTGCTGCCGTGGGCGCTCGCCCTCTCGGGCGGGGCCATGCTCTACGTCATCAGCGACGAGATGATCCCCGAGAGCCACCGCAAAGAGTTCGCGCAGGAGGCGACGGCCGGGCTGATGGCCGGCTTCGTACTGATGATGTTCCTCGACACCTCCCTCAGTTAGAGGTGTCTAAAACTTAAATAGCATTTCAAAACAAGCGGCCGAGCGGTTCGCAGGTGAGCCGGTGGTCTCTCCGCGCCGCGCCCCCGCTGGCGAAATGCGTGCGGCTCTCGTACAGTAGCGCGTGCGCCGGCGAAGACTCCCGACCGCGCGGGGGCCGTGAAACCCGCGGCGGCCCCGTCTCGTTATAAACACTCTCAGCCTCAGAACGGATTTCCCGAAAGGAGTTTCAACCTCGTGATTAAGCTCAACCGACACGCCCTCTCTCTGCCACTGGCGCTGCTGCTCGCGCTGCTCCCTGCCCTGCCCGCCGCGGGCCAGGCGCAGGGCGCGGGGGCGGCGGCGCAGGGGTCTGTGCCGCAGATTCAGTTCGAGAAGTACACGCTGTCCAACGGCCTCCGGGTCATCCTGCACGTCGACCGGAAGCTCCCCGTCGTGCACGTCAACCAGTGGTTCCACGTCGGCTCGAAGAACGAGCGGGCGGGCCGCAGCGGCTTCGCCCACCTCTTCGAGCACATGATGTTCCAGGGGTCGAAGAACGCCTCGAAGGAGTATTTCGACTACGTCGAGGCCGCGGGCGCGAACCTCTTCGAGGGCGGCGTCAACGGCACGACCAACCAGGACCGGACGAACTACTTCGCCACCGTCCCCTCCGGCAACCTCGAAAACCTGCTCTGGGTCGAGGCCGACCGCCTCGCCACGCTCCCCGAGGCTCTGACCAAGGAGAAACTCGACAACCAGCGCGACGTGGTCAAGAACGAGCGCCGGCAGGGCCTGGAGAACCAGCCCTACGGCCGCTGGTTCAAGCTCCTCATGGAGAACCTCTTCCCGCCGCGCCACCCCTACAACACAGACGTCATCGGCCTGCACGAAGATTTGACGGCCGCCTCGCTCGACGACGTGAAAGAGTTCTTCCGCACCTACTACACGCCGAACAACCTCTCGCTCGTCATCGCCGGCGACTTCGACCCGGCCGAGGCCAAGCGGCTCGTCGAGAAATACTTCGGCACCATCCCGCCCGGCCCCGCGCTCGACCGCCCGGCCAAAGGGATGCCGCGGCTCGAAGGCGAGAAGGTCGTCGAGGTCAACGACCGCGTCCCGCAGGAGCGCACCTACTTCGGCTGGCACACGCCGGGCTTCTTCGAGCCGGGCGACGCCGAGCTGAACCTCGCCGCCACGATCCTGACCGACGGCCTCTCGGCCCGGCTCAACCGCGCGCTCGTCTACGACCGCCAGCTCGCCACCAACACCGTCGCCTTCCAGAGCGGGCAGGAGCTGTCGGGCTTCTTCGCCATGTGGGTCACGGCGCGCCCCGGCTCGTCCCTGAAGGAGATCGAGCAGGTCGTCACCGACGAGATCGCGCGCCTCGCCAAGGAGGGGCCGACGCAGGCCGAACTCGACCGCGCGAAGACCAAGTGGGAGTTTAACTTCGTCACCGGCCTGGAGCGCATCGGCGGCTTCGGCGGCAAGAGTGACCTCCTCAACCAGTACAACGTCTTCCTCGGCGACCCCGGGAAGTTCGACGCCGACTTCGCGCGCTTCCGCGGCGCGACCACCGACGGCGTGCGCGCGGCCGTCGACCGCTACCTGAACACGCGCAACCGCCTGCTCGTCCGCTTCCACCCCGAGCAGTCGGGCCGCCCGTCGGAGGTCGCCGTCGACCGCGCGAAGGAGCCGCCGCTTGGCGGCGACCGGCCGTTCAACGCGCCGCAGGTGCAGACGGCCCGGCTTGAGAACGGGATGGAGCTGTTCGTCGTCGAGCGGCGCGAGCTGCCGAAGGTCTCGGTCTCGCTCGCCACGCGCGCCGGCAGCATCGCCGACGCCGCGGGCCGCGAGGGCGTCGCCAACCTCGTCACGCGCGTCATGCGGCGGGGCACGAAGACGCGCGACGCCATCCAGATCGACACCACGCTCGGCGACCTCGGCACGGCCCTCCAGGGCGGCGTCGACCGCGAGCACGCCGGCCTCTCGATGGAGGTCTTGAAGCGTAACCTCAACCCGGCGCTCGGCGTCCTCTCGGACGTGGCGCGCAACCCCTCGTTCCCGGCCTCGGAGTTCGAGCGCGAGAAGAAAATCCTGCTCGACCAGCTCGCGCAGCAGGCCAACAACCCGAACTCGGTCGCCAACCGCGTCTCCTTCATGCTCGCCTTCGGCCCCGACCACCCCTACGGGCGGCCGGCCTCGGGCCTGCCCTCGACCGTCCAGCCGATCACGCGCGAAGACCTCGCCCGCTTCCACGAGACCTACTGGAAGCCCGGCAGCTCGGCCCTCGTCTTCGCCGGCGACATCACGCTTTCTGAGGCGACCGACCTCGCGCGCCAGCACTTCGGGCAGTGGGCGGGCGGCGCGGCCCCGAAGGTCAACGTCCCGGCCCCGAAGCCGGTCGGCCCCGGCAAGGTCTTCCTCGTCGACAGGCAGGGGGCGGCGCAGACGGTCGTCGCGCACATCCTCGCCGCGCCGCCGCGGCGCTCGGACGACTACTACGCCTTCCGCCTCGCCGACTTCGTCTACGGCGGCGGCGGCTTCGGCACGCGCCTCAACTTGAACCTGCGCGAGAACAAGGGCTACTCCTACGGCGTCTTCTCCTTCCCGTCGCAGTACACGGCGGCCGGGACGTGGATCGCCTCGGGGGGCGTGCAGACGAACAAGACGAAGGAGTCGGTCGTGGAGTTCATGAGCGAGCTGAAGGCCCTCGCGGGCACGAAGCCGATCAGCGAGACCGAATTGCAGACGGCCAAGCTCAAGCGGGTGCGCGGCTACGCGCAGCAGTTCGAGTCGGTCGGGCGCATCGCCGACGAGATCGTCGGCCTCTGGGCGCTGGGCCTGCCGATGACCGAGTTGCAGAACGAGACGGCCGGCATCGAGCGCACGACGCTCGCCGCCGCCAACGCCGCCGCCGCGAAGTACGCCGCCCCCTCGGGGACGACGCTGCTCCTCGTCGGCGACCTCGCCACCATCGAGCAGGGCGTCCGCGAGCTCAACCTCGGCGAGATCGTCATCCTCGACGTGGAAGGTAAACCCGTCGCGCGGAAGTAATCTCACACACGGCCCGCCACAAGCACGAAGGGCACAGAGAATTATCTCTGTGCCCTTCGTGCTTTTCTCGGCATCCTCCGTGTTAAAGACCCGCCGCGCCCGTGCTCACTTCACCTGACTCGCGGGCGGCGGCGGCTTGTTGTCGGTGGCGCGGTGCTTGAACTCGACGAGGCTCTCGACCGACTTGTAAATCTGCAAGTACACCTGCGTCTCGCGCGGGATGAGGATGCGCCACGAGGGGCCGCCGCGGCGGAGGTAGAGCGGCAGGCGGGCCGGGTTGGAGTTGTAGCCGGCGGCGACCAGCTCGGGCTGCGTCGCCTCGTTGCGCGTCATCGCGTCGAGCACGTCCTGGTTGAGCGCGAGCCCGTTCCAGGTGTCCTGCATGTAGAGCAGCATCGCCTCCAGGGCGTTGCCGTGGTTGCGCATGCCGACGACGAAGTCGGGGTTGAGGCCGACCGAGGGGTGCATGTTCCTCACCATCCGGTAGGTCGAGGGGATCATCTGCACCATGCCGCCCGCGCCCGCCGAGCTGACCGAGTAGCGGTAGGTGTCCAGCTCGTTCAGGGCGAAGAGCGCGTAGACCTCCTCGTAGAGGCGCTTGCGGTCTTCGGCGCGGAACCGGCCGTGGTCGACGTGCTCGACGACGCACAGGCGCTCGGCGATGTCCACGAGCTGCGGCGAGATGATCCGCCCCTTGTCCTTGAGGCGCTTCGCCGCGAGTTCGAGCATCGTGCGCACGTAGGTCTGCCCCTGCTTGACCAGCTCGGGCGAGAGGAGCGCCGGGTGTGCCGAGGTGTAGTAGGCCATCTCGCGGAAGCGCCCGCCCTTCTCAATCGGGTACTCGACGACGAGCGGCGTGAGCTGCCGGCCCGTGGCCGCCTCGGAGACGACGACGGCCGTGTTGACGTAGTTGGGGCGGACGATTTGCAGGCGGACGCGGAGGCCCTGCGGCGTCGTCAGCGTGACCTCGGCCCCGCGCGTCAGGAAGGTCTCCTTCGGGACGGAGAGCGTGTGAATCTGCGACGAGTCCTGGTCGAGCGCCGCCAGCGTGACGAAGGCGAGCGACGGCGTCGCGTTGGCGGCCGTCAGCGTGAGCCGCGAACGCAGGAGCCGCTGCGCGTCGGCCACGCGCGCGCGGAACTTCGCCGGCGCGAGCGGCTTCGCGGGCTGGAGCGGGAC
>JALZHT010000832.1 GCA_030860645.1 Acidobacteriota bacterium | reverse complement strand
GTGTTCGCGTGGATGCGGAAGCGGCGCGCCAGCTCGCGCGTCGAGGGCAGGCGCTGTCCCGGCTTCAGGTCGTCGCTGACGACGCCGAGCATGATCTGCCTGACCAACTGCTCGCGCAGCGGCACTTCGCCGTTCTTCGAGAGCCACAGGCGCATGGAAGAGAATTTTTTGATTTTTGATTTAGTTATCGGCCGTCAGTTTTGCCTTTGGCTGATGACTGACGACTTTCAATCGCAAATCAAAAATTGCCGGGACTTACAGCCATTTGGTCAGCAAGTGGCGGCCGTGGTCGAGGAAGCCGGCCTTGCGGTAGAGGGTTTGCGCGGCCGTGTTGGCGCGCTCGACTTCGAGGTGGAGGGCGCGGGCGCCGCGCGCGCGGCAGAAGCCCGCGACGAATTCGAGGGCCTGCCGCCCCGCGCCGCGCCCGCGCCACTCCTCGCGGACGAACAGTTCGTCAACGATGGCGTCGCGCCCGCGGAACTCCAGGCTGAAGCCGAACGTGAGCACGACGTAGCCGACCACTTCCGCGCCCGACCTCATCAGCCACACGCGGCCCAGCGACTCGTCGCCGAGGAGGTGCGCGAGTGCGGCGCGCACCTCCGCCTCGTCGAACCTGATGTGTTCGAGTTCGTTGAACGCGCGCATCATCTCGGCGAGCGCGCTTACGTCACCCAACCCGGCCGCGTCGAAGCTGACCTCTATCATCCCTGCACAACTTTTCTTCTTCAACTCAAGACCCGGAACTCGAAACTACCGCCGGGCGCGGTAGCCGGGCCGCGCCCGGACGGAGACGTTCGGCCGCGCGGCGCGGACGCGGATCTTGCGAAACTTGCCGTCGCGCGCGGCGTTCGACGGGTAGTAGCCGAGGCTGTACTGCGTGCGCAGTTCCTCGGCGATCTGGCGGAAGGCGCGCGGCAGGTGGGCGAGCGTGTCGGCGCGCACGAGCGTCCCGCCGGAGGCGCGCGCCATCTCGTTCAGGTAGTCGTCGGCCGTCCGGTAGAGGCGGTCGAGCATCGCCGAGATGGAGTCGTCGGAGACGGGCGGGGAGCCGGAGGGGCCGGGCACGCCGCCGCCGTGCGGGTCTTCGGGGCGGCGGGTGGTCACGTCCGGGTAGGGCCGGTCGCTGGGCCTTCGGTCGCGCGGGTCGGTCGTCCCGCCGCCGCGCGGGGTGATGACGACGGTGCCGGGCAGGCCGGGCACGGTCGGGCCGAGGATCGTGCCGAGGTCAACGGTCTGCGCGCCGCGGGCCTGCGCGCGCGCCAGCCGCTCGGTCTCCTCGCGCGTGTCGAAGCGGACGGGGTAGACCACCACGTCCGACTCCTCGACCGCGCGCCGGTTGTCCTCGTAAGTCCGCCGCCCGCTGTGAAAGTCAACGCCGTCGGTGAACATCACGACGGCCTTGCGCCCCTTGACGCGGCCGAGCGCGCGAAACGCCAGGTCGAAGGCGTCGTAGAGGCGCGTGCCCTTGCCGGGGCGCGTCGAGCGGATGGCCCCGGCGAGGAGGCCCGCGTCGCCGGTGAAGTCGCAGAGGTCGCGCACCTCGTCGTCGAAGGAGACGACCTTGACGCGGTCGCCGGGCTGCAACTGCCCGACGAACTCGACGGCGGCCGCCTGCACCTGGGAGAGCTTCTCGACGGTGGCGCTGGCGCTCGTGTCGAGCATGAGGACGACGTGGAACGGCTCGCTGACGGCGGCGAAGAAGGCGATCTTCTGCTCGGCCCCGTCCTCGAAGACGGCGAACTCCTCGGCCTTCAAATCGGGCACGTAGCGCCCGCCGCGGTCGCTGGCGATGACAGGCACGGTGACGAGGTTGGTCTCGACCCTCACCGGCTCGTCCCCTTCGTCGGGGGGGGGCGCGTCCTCCGGCGTCTCGGCGGGCGCGGGCGTGCTCTTCGCCTCCGGGGCCTTCCTCTCCGCCCCGGCGTTCGGCTTCTCCTTCCCGGCCGGCGGCGAACGGCGTCCCGACTGCGCGAGCGCGGCGGAGGTCTGCGAGAGGGCGACGAGGGCGGCGAGCAGGAAGGTTAAGAGGGGCCGGCGCATGGGGCTGCTCCTGTCTTGTGCGGAAGAGGGCGGTTTGCAGATTCGTCGGCCCGCAGAAAGGCGAGGCCGCTCCTGCGGCGTGTGATGCCGGGGAGCAGCCTCGCGGATGGACGTGCGGTCTGGTTTTTTGTTTCAGCCCCGGCGCTTGCGGCCGGCACCGGTCAAATTCTCGATGGCCGAGACGACCGTCGCGGCGACGCCGCCGACCGTTTCGGCGACTCTCGTGAGTGTGTCGCTGGAGCCGCTAGCCGCCTCCTTTGCGGGCGCCGCCTTTGCCGCCGCCTTTGCC
>JALZHT010000831.1 GCA_030860645.1 Acidobacteriota bacterium | reverse complement strand
GTCCCGACGAGTGGGTGGTGCGCGGCAACCACCACGACGCGTGGGTGAACGGGGCGGACGACCCCGTGAGCGGCATGGTCGCGCTGATGGAGGAGGCGCGCGCCGTCGGCGAACTGGCGAAGCAGGGCCAGAGGCCGAAGCGCACGATCATCTACGCCGCGTGGGACGCCGAGGAGCCGGGCCTGCTCGGCTCGACCGAGTGGGCCGAGCACCACGCCGAAGAGTTACGCCGCAAGGCCGTCGCCTACATCAACACCGACTCGAACGGCCGCGGCTTCCTCTACGCGGGCGGCTCGCACACGCTCGAACCTTTCATCAACGAGGTGGCGCGAGACGTGACCGACCCGCAGAAGAAAATCCCCGTGCGCGAGCGCGTGCGGGCCAGGCGTGTGGTGGAGGGCACGGGCGAAGAGCGGCGCGAGGCGCGCGCGAGAGAAGACCTGCGCATCGACGCGCTCGGCTCCGGGTCGGACTACACGCCCTTCCTCCAGCACCTCGGAGTCGCCACCTTAAACCTCGGCTTCGGCGGCGAGGACGGCGGCGGCTCCTACCATTCGATCTACGACTCGTTCGACCACTACACGCGGTTCGGCGACCCCGGCTTCGACTACGGCGTGGCTCTCGCGCAGGTCTGCGGGCGGGCCGTGCTCCGCCTCGCCAACGCCGACACGCTCCCGCTCTCGTTCGACGCCTTCGCCGACACCGTCGCGCGCTACGTCGGCGAGGTCACGCGGCTCGCCGACGAGACCCGCGAGGAGATCGCCGAGACGAACCGCCGCCTCGACGAGCGCGCCTTCGAACTCGCCTCCGACCCGCGGCAGACCTTCGTCGCGCCCGCGCGCGAAGCGCCCGCGCCGCACCTCAACTTCGCCCCGCTCCACAACGCGCTCGCGCGCGTGCAGGAGAGCGCCCGCGCCTACCGGGCCGCGCTCGGCGACCCCGCGGCCCAAAACCGCCTGCGCCAGCGCGCGACGCAGGACGAACTCAACCGCCTGTTCATGCGCTTCGAGCGCGCCATGACGCGCGCCGAGGGCCTGCCGCGCCGGCCCTGGTTCAAGCACCACATCTACGCGCCCGGCTTCTACACCGGCTACGGCGTCAAGACCCTGCCCGGCGTCCGCGAGGCCGTCGAGCAGCACGACTGGAAGGAGGCCGAGGCCCAGGTGGTCGTCGTCTCCGACACGCTCACGCGCGTCGCCGCCGAGATCGACGCCGCGACCGCAATCTTAAAAAAGCCGTGAATCGTAAATCGAAGTTATCTTTCGCGCAGGTTGAAAGACGACGCTCAAGAGGATAACCGTTCAATCACGATTGACGATTCACGATTCACGATTCACGGCTTTTATTCCTTATGCGCTCCGTCGCCCGACAGACGACGTTCAGCGCCTACCCGCTCGTCACGCTCGCCGCCGCGCTCACCACCGGCGTGTTGCTGGCGCACGCCTTCACACTGCCGCCCGCGCCCTGCCTCATTTCGGGCGGAATCTTGACGCTCCTCGCGGCCGTTGCGCTGAAAAGAGAGAGGTTGACGAGCGCCGCGCGTCTCGTCGTCTGCGCCTTCGTGTGCGCGGGGGCGGCGCTGGCGGCGGTCGAGGCGGGGCCGGCGGGGGCGTCGCGGCTGCGAAATCTTTACGAGCAGGGGGTAATTAATTCCGGCGACCCGGTGGAAGTGACCGGCGTGTTGGAGCGCGCGCCGGAGCCTGCGCCCGACGGGTTGGTGCTCACGCTGCGCGCGGAGAGTTTAAGACACGGAGGGGTTGAGCGAGCCTGTGCCGGGCGCGTCGAGTTGTTCGCGGGCGTGGTCGGGGCGCGGGCGCGGGCCGAGTACGAGGCGCTTGAGTTGCGGCGCGGGGCGCGCGTGAGGGTGATGTCGCCGCTCACGCGCGCCGAGAGGTTCCGCAACCCCGGCGTCGAGACGCTCGGCGAGTTCCTCGAACGGCGCGACGCCGACGCGCGCGGCACGATCAAAAGCCCTCTGCTCGTCGAGCGGCTCGGCGACGAACGCGTCTTCCTCCCGCTCGCGCTGCTCGACTCGTGGCGGCTCGAACTGATGAGGCGCACCGACCGCCTCTTCGCGGCGGAGACGGCCGGCGTGCTCAAGGCGGCGCTGCTCGGCAACCGCTACGGCCTCTCGCGCCCGACGGCCGAACGCTTCCGCGAGGGCGGCACGTTCCACGTCCTCGTCATCAGCGGGCTGCACATCACTTTCGTCGGCGCGGTCGCGTGGTGGGCCGCCGGGTTCGTCGCGCGCCGGACGTCGTGGCGCTGGGCCGCGTCCGTCCCGTGCGTGTGGGCCTACTCGTTGGCCGTCGGGGCGGAGACCTCGGTCG
>JALZHT010000830.1 GCA_030860645.1 Acidobacteriota bacterium | reverse complement strand
GGTGAATGCGGCCGCATCATACTACTTTTCGGGAGGGGGCAAAACGCCGGGCCGGGAAGAAAGGGTGGCGGGTGAAACCCACGGTTTCGCCCGCCACCCTCGACGCTGTGTGCGCGCGGCGCGCGCGCGGGAGTTAGAAGACGTAGCGGAGGCCGACGATGACGCGGCGGTTGCCGCCGTTCGTGCCCCACTGGTTCAGGAAGTTCGCGTTGTTGCGCCGCCCCTCGGGGACGCCGAAGTCGCGCGTGTTGGTGAAGTTGAAGAAGTCGGCGCGGAGTTGGAGCCGCTGGTTCTCGCCGAGCCGCGTGTTCTTCAGGATGCCGAAGTCAATGCGGTTGATGCCGTCGGTGCGCAGGATGTTGCGGCCCGCGTTGCCCACGCGCTGGGCGGCCGTCACGGGCGAGAAGAGGCAGGCCGCGCCGGCGAGTCCGCCGGCGCAGGTGAGCCCCGCCGCCGCGACGCGAATCTCCTCAATCGACATGCTGCCGAGCGGGAGGTCCGTGATGATGTTCGGGCGGATGGCGTTGCCGACGAGGCCGGAGATGCCGGCGAGCGCGCCGGCCGGGTCGGTGCCCTGCAACACGGTGAACGGCGAGCCGCTCTGGAAGGTGAAGAACGAGTTGACCTGCCAGCCGCCGAGGACGTGCCCGGCGAACCCGTTCTGCTCCTGGAACCAGGGCAGCTCGAAGACGAAGTTGCCGGTGAAGCGGTGCGGCCGGTCGAAGCTCGAACGCGCCCGCTCGGTGCTGCGGTCGAAGGAGTCCTGCGAGACGGCCACCTCGGCGCCCGACGGGTTGAAGATTTCGGAGGCCGTGTCGATGAACGAGCTCCAGGTGTAGTGCGCGCCGGCGCTGAAGCCGCGCGAGAGGCGCTTCTCCAGGCTGACCTGCATCGAGTGGTAGATCGAAGAGGCGGCGTTGGCGCGCAGGCGGATGACGCCCTGCGTCCGGTTGACGCGGCAGGTGTCGGCGTTCGACTCGGCGCAGGTGGCCGTGCCGATGCGGCGCGGGTTGCCGTCGAGCGTCTGGAACAGCGCCGACCCCTTCGTGCCGACGTAGCCGATGCGCAGCACCGTGTCGCGCGTCAGCTCGCGCTGCGTCTCCAGGCTGAACTGCTGGTAGTAGGGCGAGCGGAAGTCCTCGCCGACGATGGTGCGCGTCAGGCGGTTCGGGTTCAGCCCCGTCGCGCCCTGGATGGTGGGCAGGACGGCGAAGGCGTTGGGGACGCCGGGCCCGCCGGCCCCGGGGACGGTCGCCAGCTCGGCCGCGGCCACGAACGGGAAGGCGCTGGCGATGTTCGAGGCGATGTTGGTGAAGGCGTAGTCGTGCGTCACGGCGTAGCCGCCGCGGATGACGAGGCGGTCGCCGCCCGTCAGGAAGCCGAGGAAGCCGCCGCCCTCGGTGCGCGGGTTCCAGTTAAACCCGACGCGCGGCTGGAAGTTGTTCCTGTCGCGCTGGGGCACGGGGAAGAAGCTGAAGCGCTCGTCGCCGCCGGCCGCGGCCACGATGCGGTCGTTGACCTCGACGAGGTCGCCGATGGGCTGGCCCGGGCTTTCGTAGCGCAGGCCCAGCGTCAGCGTGAAGTTCGGCCTGAGCTTCCACTCGGTCTGCCCGTAGGCGAAGAAGTCGTGCCAGTCGTAGTAGAAGATTTCCTGGCCGCCGAGGAGGGGCTTGTTGATGGTCGCCGAGTCGGCGAAGTCGTCAATGAAGCGTTGCAGCGTGCTGTAGACGAGCCGGCCGCGGATGGTCGGGATGAAGAACTGCTTGAGCTGGTTGCGCCGGAGGTCGACGCCGAACTTGAGGTTGTGGTTCCCCTGCGTGACCGAGATGTTGTCCTGCAACTGGTAGGTCTGCCGGAAGGCGAACTGCGGGAGGTTGACGGCGAGGCCGATGGCCGTGCGGTTGTTCGCCGCGTTGAAGCCGGTCAGGCCGAGCGCGCTGATCTCGATGGAGGGGATTTCCTCCGAGCGCGGGTCGGCGGCCGTGAACAGTTGGCCCTGCCGCTGGTAGGCCCCGCGCAGCTCGTTGACGATGTTCGAGGAGAGCACGCTGTTGAGCGAGACGTTGACGGCCTGGCTGCGCACCAGCGAGTCCGTGCTCAGCCCCGGCGGGGTCGCCTGGTCGGCCCCCGACTGGTTGTTGTCGTTAAAGATGTAGCGGCCGAAGAGCGTGTGCTTGTCCGTGAGGCTGTGGTCGACGCGGATCGACTGCTGCCAGTTGTTGAGCTGGAAGGAGGTCGAGCCGGTCAGCGAGCCGATGGGCACGGTGAAAGTCTGCCCGTTGACGACGAAGGTGCGCGGCGCGCAGGTGGCGGCGCTGCCCGTGCACGGG
>JALZHT010000829.1 GCA_030860645.1 Acidobacteriota bacterium | reverse complement strand
ATGGAGAAGGACGGCGTCCCCGGCGTCGGCGTGGCGGTCGCGGTCGGCGGCGAGGTCGTCTGGGCCGAGGGCTTCGGCTTCGCCGACCTGGAGCGCCGCGCGCCCGTCACGACCGAGACCCGCTTCGGCATCGGCAGCGTCACCAAGTCTCTGACGATGGCGCTCGTCGGGCGGCTGGTCGAGGAGGGCGCGGCCGACTTCGACGCGCCCGTCGAGCGCTACCTCCCCGAGTTCCCGCATCAGAATTTGAACATCAGCACCCGGCTCATCGCGGGCCACCTGAGCGGCCTCGACGACACCTTCAACGCCGCGCAGGCTTCCACGACCGTCCACTTCGACAGCACGGCCGCGGCGCTCGCGCACATCTACAAGGAGCCGCTCCGGCACCGCCCGCGCGAGCGCCACTTCTACACGACCGGCCCGTACACGATCATCGCCGGCGTCGTCGAGCGTGCCTCGCGCCGCGACTTCCTCGACGCGATGAACCACTACGTGACCGGGCCGCTCGGCCTGCGCGACACCGTCCCGAACGACCGCCGGGCCGTCATCCCGCACCGCGCCTCGTTCTACGTGCGGGAGGGCGGCCGGACGTTCAACGCCCCCTGCTTCGACCCGAGCTTCAAGTGGGCCGGGGCCGGCTACCTCTCCACCGCCGGGGACGTGGCCCGCTTCGGGTCGGCACTGCTGCGCCCCGGCTTCCTCAGACGGAGCACGCTCGACGAACTCTTCCGCCCGCTCAAGACCTCCGCCGGCGAGGACACCGGCTTCGGCCTCGGCTGGAGAGTCGGGGTTGATAAGAAAGGCCGGACGATCTTTCATCAGCCGGGCGGCGGCCCCGGCATCTCCTGCTGGCTGGTGCTCTACCCGAAGGAGGGCTTGGTGGTGGCGATCCTCTCGAACCAGACGGGCGCGCCCGTCGGCGGTCAGGCCCTCGACGTGATCGCCGACTCGTTTCTCGCGGCGGCGGGAAAGTCTTCAGGCGACGAGCGCCGCTGACCCGCACGAGTGTACGCCGCCACGACGATTCATCTTCAGAGCTTCGACGTTATCAAGCACCGAGCCTCCACGGTTTGTCCGCACGCTCGCGCCGCGGGTACACTGGCGACCCTGACGGCGTCAAGCTGATGGTCTCTGGCGGGGGGAACCGTGAGGGGGCGGAAGGTGTCAGCATGGGTGAGCGCGACGCTCGTCGTCGGCGCGTTCGGGCTGCTCGCGTGGCTTGAGCGCCGCCGCCCGCTGCGGCGCGCCGTCGAGCCGAAGCTCAGGCGCGAGGCGCGCAACCATCCACCACTCGGTCGTGAAGGAAGAGACGAACTCGAACTGGTCGAGCGGGCTGACCCTGTGGGACAGGCTGCACGGGACGCTCGGCCTGAACGTGCCGCAGCGGGAGATCGCCGTCGGCGTGCCCGCCTACCGCGACCCCGAAGAAGTCACCCTCCCGAACCTCCTCAAGCTGCCGTTCGGCGAAGAGCGCCCGACGTGGCAACTGCCCGGAGGCGGCCGGGCCGACGCGGGCGGCCGCGCCCGTCGCCGAGGATCGTTTACTCGCTCGACGGATGAAACCCCTGTAAGATTTGAATGGACGAACACGGCGCAACATCTTCGCCCGGGGGCGGGCGGCCCCCGGCGCTTTCAATCATCATCCCGACGCTCAACGAGGCTGACTCCATCGGGGAAACCCTGGACGCCGCCCTGCAAGCCCGCGACGGCGTCGAGGTGATCGTCGTTGACGGCGGGAGCGTTGACGGGACGGCAGAGGTCGTGCGCGGGCGGGGCGTCCGTCTAGTCACCGCGGGGCGCGGACGCGGCCTCCAGATGCACGCCGGGGCGCGCGCCGCGCGCGGGGGCGCGCTCTGGTTCCTGCACGCCGACACGCGCCCCGCGGCCGAGTGTGCCGGCCTTATCGCCGAGGCGCTCACAGACCCCGGCGTCGTCGCCGGCAACTTCAGCGTGAGCTTCGAAGGCGAAGGCCGAGCCGCGCGCTTCCTCACCTGGCTCTACCCGCGTCTCAGGAAGCTCGGACTCTGCTACGGCGACTCGGCGATCTTCGTGCGGCGCGAAGCCTACCGGGAAGTCGGCGGCTTCCGGCCGTTCCCCGTCTTCGAAGATTTGGACCTGGTGCGGCGTCTGCGCCGGCGCGGGCGCGTGGTGCACCTGCCCGCGTTCGTGACGACCTCGTCGCGGCGCTTCGAGGGGCGCAGCTTCGCCCCCACGTTCGCCCGGTGGGCGTTCTTGCAGGCGCTCTACTGGGCGGGCGTCGCCCCGCACAGGCTCGGGCGGATGTACGCGCCCGTCCGCGGCGCGGGCCGCAGGTCGAAACGCGACGGAGGCC
>JALZHT010000828.1 GCA_030860645.1 Acidobacteriota bacterium | reverse complement strand
CCGCCCCCTCTGCGCGAGCGCCGCCGGCGGCGCCAACAACGCCACGCACACCGCCGAAACAAACGCCCCGCGGGCAAAGCGCCGCCCGATGGTCTTCACCACTCGCATTTTCCTGTTAACTCTTCGTAAGACCGTGAATCGTGAACCGGAGTTTTCAGTTGTCAGTGAAGACAACTCTGAAAACCGATGACTGCGATTGACGATTCGCGGCTTTTACTACTACTCCACCTTCACGCCGCGCCAGAAGGCGACGCGCCCCTTAATCTCTTTGGCGGCGTCCTTCGGCCGCGCGTAGTACCAGGCGGCGTCTTTGTTCGTCTGGCCGCCCACGACCACGTCGTAGTAACTCGCCTCGCCCTTCCACGGGCACGTCGTGTGCGTCCCGCTCTCGCGGAAGTGCTCGCGCTTAATCGAGTCCGGCGGGAAGTAGTGGTTGCCCTCGACCACCACCGTGTCGTCGCTCTCGGCCAGGACCGCGCCCTTCCAGGTAGCTCTCATTCTCTCCTCCCGAAATTTTTCAGCCGCGCGTCAGTTGGCGGTACCTGATGCGGTGGGGCTGGGCGGCGGCGTCTCCGAGCCGCGCGCGCTTGTCCTCTTCGTAGTCGGAGTAGTTGCCCTCGAACCAGACGACGCGGCTGTCGCCCTCGAAGGCGAGGATGTGGGTGGCGACGCGGTCGAGGAACCAGCGGTCGTGGCTGATGACGACGGCGCAGCCGGCGAAGTTCTCCAAAGCCTCTTCCAGCGCGCGCATCGTGTTCACGTCGAGGTCGTTGGTCGGCTCGTCGAGCAGGAGCACGTTCGCGCCCTCTTTCAGCATCTTGGCGAGGTGGACGCGGTTGCGCTCGCCGCCCGAGAGCGCGCCGACCTTCTTCTGCTGGTCGGAGCCGGAGAAGTTGAAGCGGCCGACGTAGGCGCGCGAGTTGACCTCGCGCGGCCCGAGCTTGATGGTGTCCTGCCCGCCCGAGATTTCCTCCCAGATGGTCTTGTCCGCGTCGAGCGTGCGGCTCTGGTCGACGTAGCCCAACTGGACGGTCTCGCCGACGCGGATGGTGCCCGTGTCGGGCTGCTCCTCGCCCGTGACCATGCGGAAGAGCGTCGTCTTGCCCGCGCCGTTCGGGCCGATGACGCCGACGATGCCGCCCGGAGGCAGCCGGAACGTCATCCCCTCGACGAGCAGGCGGTCGCCGTAAGCCTTCGAGACGCCCTCGGCCTCGATGACGACCTGCCCGAGGCGCGGCCCCGGCGGGATGTAAATCTCAAGCTCGCGCGCGCGCCGCTCGGTCTGCTGGTTGAGCAGCGCCTCGTAGGAGCTGATGCGGGCCTTCGACTTGGCGTGGCGCGCGCGCGGGGCCATGCGAATCCACTCCAGCTCGCGCTCCAGGGTCTTCTGCCGCTCCGTCTCCTGCTTCTCCTCGCGGCGCAGGCGCTCCTGCTTCTGTTCGAGCCAGGAGGAGTAGTTGCCCTTCCAGGGGATGCCCTCGCCGCGGTCGAGTTCGAGAATCCAGCCGGCCACGTTGTCGAGGAAGTAGCGGTCGTGCGTGACGGCGATGATGGTGCCGGCGTACTGCCGGAGGTGTTGTTCGAGCCACGCGACCGACTCGGCGTCGAGGTGGTTCGTCGGCTCGTCGAGCAGGAGGATGTCGGGCTTCTGGAGGAGCAGGCGGCAGAGGGCGACGCGGCGGCGCTCGCCGCCCGACAAGACCTTGACGGGCGTGTCGCCCGGCGGGCAGCGCAGGGCGTCCATCGCCATCTCAAGCCGCGAATCCAAATCCCACGCGTCCGCCGCGTCGAGCTTCTCCTGCACCGCGCCCTGTCGTTCGAGGAGCTGGTTCATCTCGTCGTCCGTCAGCTCCTCGCCGAAGCGCGCGTTGATCTCGTCGAACTCCTTGAGCAGCGCGACCGTCTCCGAGACGGCCTCTTCGACCACCTCGCGGACGGTCTTCGACTCGTCGAGCCGCGGCTCCTGTTCGAGGTAGCCGACCGTGTAGCCGGGCGAGAGCACGGTCTCGCCGGTGAAGCCCTTGTCGGCTCCGGCGATGATGCGCAGCAAGCTCGACTTGCCCGAGCCGTTGAGGCCGATGACGCCGATCTTCGCGCCGTAGAAGTAGGAGAGGTAGATGTCCTTCAGCACCGCGCGCTTGTCGTAGTGGCGGCTCACGCCGACCATCGAGTAGATGATTTTGTTCGGTTGGGTGCTCATTAAAAGTTGTCGAATCCTCCGGGTTGGTCATCGAGATTGAGTGTTTGCGCGGGTATAGATTTAACACAGGGGGGACGAAAGCAGTAGTCAGTAGACGGTAGCAAAAACCTTCGCCGGCGGGCGTTGATGCGG
>JALZHT010000827.1 GCA_030860645.1 Acidobacteriota bacterium | reverse complement strand
GCTCCAGCTCGCGCGCGACGCGCGGCGGGACGAACGGGAAGGCGTAGATTTGCCCGTGCGGGTGGTGGAGCGTCACCCCGATGGCCTCGCCCTTGTTCTCGAAGATGAAGACGTAGCGGACGAAGTCGAGCGCGCCGAGTTCGCGGAAGCGGTCGGCCCAGACCTTGACGAGTTTATAAATCTGCGTGACCGGCTCGTCGGCGAGCGTCGCGGAGTGGTGCGGCGTGTAGACGAGGACTTCGCAGACACCTTGAGCGGGCGCGACCGGGTACAGCTCCGTGCCCTCGACCGCCGGCTCGGGCGGCTCGGAGCGCAGGGCCGGGAAGCGGTTCTCGAACGTGACGATGTCGTAGGTCGGCTCGGGTATCTCGGTCGGGAAGCCGCCGGGCTTCGTCGGGCAGAGCGGGCAGAAGTCGGCCGGCGGCAGGAACGTGCGATCCTGCCGGTGGGTGGCCGTCGCCACCCACTCGCCGAGCAAGGGGTTCCAGCGAAGCTCAGACACGGCGCTCCTCCTCCGCGACCGGCTCGGCCTCCGGCTCGGGCCGCGCGGTCGCGCCCTCGTCCGTGGCCCGCGGCGCTTCGTCTTCGTCGCCGAACGTGAAATAGATCAGGTAGCGCCCGTCCGCCATCAGCGTGCGCCGCTTCCGCATCTCGCCGACCGACTCCGGGCCGTTCGCGTCTTCTCCTCCCACGCCGTCAACCTCCTTCCGCCTTCCAGCCGTCACCGCGCCACGTCGAGGATGATGACGGAGACCGAATGCTTCGGCAGCGTCACGCTGAAGCTGCGCCCGGCGCGCACGGCCGCGCGCCCCTCGGAGACGGCTTCGGGCCGCGCGAAGTCGTTCGACGTGCGGAGCGAAGGGGCGGTGATGCTCCTGAGTTCCGCGCGCGCCGCGGGCGTCGCCCCCTCGACGTTGATCGTCGTCCGGAGCGCGTTGGCCGGGTCGGTGTTCACGGCCTTGATGAAAATCCTCCGGCCGTCGGCCGTGCGGCTCGCCGTCGCGTCGAGGTGGGGCACGCCCTTCCCCTCCCGGCTCGTGTCGAAGGTGGGGCCGGCGGCGCTGACGGCTAGCCGCTCGGCCCCGAGGTGCTCGGCGTAGAGCCGGTTGACGAGGTAGACGGGCGAGACGAACAGCCCGCGCCGCCCGGCCTGGATGATGCCGCCGGGCCAGCCGTTGACGAGGTCGGAGACGGCGCTCATCTCGACGAGCGCGCCCCGGCGCTCGAAGACGTTCATCAGCCGCGCGCCGTAGAGCGCCGACTCCATCGAATACTGCCGCCCCGCGGGCAGGTCGAGGCCCCACTCGTTGATGGCGAGCTTGATGGCGCGGCCCGGGGCGAGTTCCCGGATCAACCTTTCGACCTCCCCGTAGAAGCGCTCGAAGAAGAGCGGGCGCGCCATCAGGTTGAGCGGGTCGCCCGCCGTGTCGTTCCGGCTGTAGTAGTGGTGGATGGCGAGGTAGTCTATGTCGCCGCCGGCGCGCTTGAGCACCGTGCGGTTCCACTCCATGTTGTTGTCGCCGACGGCGATGAACTTGATCGAGGGGTCGGCGCGCCGCATGGCGCGCACATAACGGTTGTAGTTGCGCGCGTAGGTCTCCGCGTCGGAGTGGCCGCGCACCCACGGCCCCCAGATTTCGTTGCCGACCTCCCAGAGCTTGACGTTGTAAGGCTCCGGGTGGCCGTGGGCCGCGCGCATCGCGCCGTAGCGGGAGCTGACGGGGCCGTTGCAGTACTCGACCCACGCGGCCGCCTCCTCGGCGGTCGCGCCGCGCCCCTCGACGTTGACGGTGATGGTCGGCTCGGCCCCGACGGCGCGCGCGAAGCGGACGTACTCGTCCGTGCCGAAGTCGCTCGGCTCAGGCTCGTTCTTCCAGGAGAGGTTGGCCCAGGTGAAGCGCTCGTCGCGCGGCCCCGTGCCCCACGGCCAGCGGTAGTCCTGCGCGACGTTGCCGCCGGGCCAGCGTATGAAGGCCGGGCGGACTGCCTTGACCCGCTCGAACACGTCGCGGCGGACGCCGCCCGCCGCCGCGTCCGCGGGCATCAGGGAGACCTGATCGACCCACACGCGCCCGCGCCCGGGGAAGAGGACGCACAGGCGCGCGAGCGGGTCTGTCTTCGCGGGCCGCAGCGTGAACTCGTACCTGCGCCAGTCGCCGGAGACGTTGCCGACCGACGCCTCCGCGTAGGTCTCGCCGAGGTTCACGTCCGATTCGAGCGCGACCGTGACGTTGCCCGAATACCCTTCGGCCTTCATCCAGAGCGAGCCGCGGTAGGCCGCGCCCGCGCGCACGGGCACGCGCGGCTGGAAGAAGCCGTGGCGCGGGATGACGC
>JALZHT010000159.1 GCA_030860645.1 Acidobacteriota bacterium | reverse complement strand
ACGTGACGGTGCTCGAAGCGCGGACGCGCGCGGGCGGGCGCGTCCACACGATGCGCGAGCCGTTCTCCGACGGCCTCTACGCCGAGGCCGGCGCGATGTTCATCCCCGACACGCACGCCTACACCCGCGGCTACGCCGGGGAGTTCGGCCTCAAGCTCGACCCGTTCCGCCAGCCGTCCGAGTGGCAGCTCGCTTACATGCGCGGCCGCCGCCTCAAGTACAAGTACGGCGAGCCGGTCGCGTGGCCCTACGGGCTGACGGAGGAGGAGAAGCAGTTGGGGCGGCCCGGCATGTGGAGGAAGTACCGGCCGGGGTCGATCTTCGACGAGCTGGGCGACCCCGCGTCGCCCGGCTGGACGGTTCCGAGGAAGTACGACGAGATTTCGTTCGCCGACCTCTTCCGCCGGAACGGCGCGTCGGTCGAGGCGGTCGCGCTCCTCACGCACGGCTGGGACGCGCTCTGGGGCGAGGGGCTTCAGACCGTCTCGGCGCTCGCGGTGCTGCGCGACACCTGGCACCAACTCGGCGCCGAACAAAACCACCGCATCCGCGGCGGCAACGACCTCCTGCCGAAAGCCCTCGCCGCGCGGCTCGAAGAAAAGATTCGCTACGGCACGGAGGCCGTGCGCATCGAGCACGACGCGCGCGGCGTCCGCGTCCACGCCCTGCGGGCCGGCGCGCGCGAGACGCACGCCGCCGACCGCCTCGTCTGCGCCGTCCCCTTCTCGGTGCTGCGCCGCGTCGAGGTGTCGCCGCCCTTCTCCGAGGGCAAGCGCCGGGCCGTCGAGGGGCTGCCCTACTTCTCGGCGGCGCGCGTCTCCTTGCAGACGCGGAGGAGGTTCTGGAGGGACGAGGGCTTGAGCGGCTTCGCCAGCACCGACCTGGCCCTGGGCGAAGTCTTCGACATGACCGCGAACCAGGAGGGGCGGCGCGGCATCCTGCAAGCCTACGCGGGCGGGCAGGAGGCGCGGCGCATCACGGCGATGGACGAGGCCGAGCGCGTCCGCTTCGTGCTCGGGCAGATGGAGTCGGTCTTCCCCGGCGCGCGCGAGCACTTCGAGGGCGGCGCGTCGAAGTGCTGGGACGAAGACCCCTTCGCCCGCGGCGCGTCCTCCTGGTACAGGCCGGGGCAGATGGCCGAGCTGTGGCCGCATGTCGCGCGCCCGGAGGGCCGCGTACACTTCGCCGGCGACCACACCTCGGCCTGGATCAGGTGGATGAACGGCGCGCTCCAGTCCGGCCAGCGCGCCGCGAGGGAAATAAATGAAGTAGACAGTAGACAGGATTTTTGATTTTAGATTTTTGATTTGCGATTGAAAGAAGAAGTGGCCGCCGCCGTCGCCCAATCAAAAATCAAAAATCAAAAATTCTTATCTGAGGTTCTTCCATGAGCATTGCGACGAAGCACGGTGACGCGGGCGAGACGGGGTTGATCGGCGGGGGGCGCGTGTCGAAGGCCGACGCGCGGGTCGAGGCGTACGGGACGATTGACGAGCTGGGGTCGGCGATGGGGTTCGCGCGCGCCGTCTGCGAGGACGCGGAGGTGCGCGAGCTGACGAAGGCCATCCAGCGCGAGCTGTTCGTCGTCAGCGGCGCGGTCGCCAACCCCGCGAGCGAGGAGGCGTCGCCGAACACCTACGTCACGCCCGCGATGGTCGAGGCGCTGACCGCGCACGTCCACCGCGTCGAGGCGACCGAGGGCATTCTCTCCGACTGGTCTTTGCCGGGCGACCACGCCGCGGCGGCCGCCTACGACGTGGCCCGCGCCGTCTGCCGCCGCGCCGAGCGCTGCGTCGTCCGCCTCGCCGAGACCGGCGCGGAGGTCAGTCCCCACGTCGTCCCCTACCTCAACCGCCTCTCCGACCTCCTCTGGCTCCTCGGCCGCCTCCTCGAACTCCGCGCCGGCGTCAGCTCCCGCCTCCGCGACGACGACCACCGCGGCCCGCGCTGGTCGCGCGCCTGGTAGCGGCGGCGGCCGCCGCTTTATTCGTACCGCAGGGCGATCATGGGGTCGACCTTCGCGGCGCGGCGCGCGGGGATGTAGCTGGCGAGCACGGCCACGCCGATGAGCACCAGCGAGATGGTGACTAAGGTCGCCGGGTCGGTGGCGCTGACCCCGAACAGCAGGCTCGCCATCACGCGGGTTAAGGCGAAGGCCGCGGCGAGGCCGAGCGCGACGCCGATCAGGACGAGTTTCAACCCCTGCCCGACCGCCAGCTTCAGCACGTCGCCGCGCTGCGCCCCGAGCGCCATGCGGATGCCGATCTCGTGCGTCCGCTGCGCGACCGCGTAGCTCATCACGCCGTAGATGCCGACCGCCGCCAGCGCCAGCGCTACGGCGGCGAAGATGCCGAGCAGGAGCATGCTGAAGCGCTGCCGCGCGAGTGATTCGGAGAGCACCTCTTCCATCGTCCTGATGTCGGAGACCGGCTGGTCTTTGTCTATCTCCCACACGGTCTTGCGCACCGTCGCCGCCAGGCTGAGCGGCTCGACGGCCGTGCTGACGACGAGGTGGCGCGGCGCGAAGAACGACCAACCCTGCGCGTACGACACGTACATCTGCGGCTTCGGCTCCGCGCCAAGCTCGAACTGCCGGACATCCTTCACCACCCCGACAATCGTGACCCAGTCGTCAGGGTCGGTGGAAGTGGCCGGCCCCGGCGTGATGCGCTTCCCCGTGGGGTCTTCGCCGGGCCAGTGGCGGCGCGCCATCGTTTCGCTGATGACCGCCACCGTCGGCGATTCGACCCGGTCTTGCTCGCCGAACTCCCGCCCCCGCAACAACTGAATGCCCATCGTGCGGAAGTAGTGGGGGTGGACGACTCTCGTCACCACGGTGGGTCTTCTGCCCTGGCCGGGCGCGGGGTCCGGCCGGCCCTCGATGCTGAACCCGATGGAATCACCCTGGAAGACGAGGGGTATCCAGTTGGTGACGGCCGCCGATTTCACTCCCGGCAGGGCCTCGATGCGGCTGACCAGTTCGGTATAAAACGCCGCGCGCCGCGCCGGGTCGGGGTACTTCTGTTGCGGGAGCTCGATGCTCATCGTCAGCAGGTTGTCGGCGCGGAACCCCGGATCGACGTTGCGCAGGCGCAGGAAGCTGTTAATCAGCAGCCCGGCGCCGATCAGGAGGACGAGCGAGACCGCGACTTCGGCGACGACCAGCAGGGCGCGGATGCGGTTGCCGCGGCTCCCCGCCGCGGAGTCCCTGCCGCCTTCCTTCAGCGTCTCGTTCAGGTTGAAGTTCGACGCCTGCACGGCCGGGGCCAGGCCGAAGATCAGTCCCGTCAGCAGCGAGACCAGAACGGTGAAGCCCAGCACCCTGGCGTCGACCGCGACGGCCCTGGCCTGGGAAATGTTCTCCGGGATGAAAGTTTTCAGCAGGCTGACGCCCCACACGGAGAGCAACAACCCGAGGCCGCCGCCCAGCGCGGCGAGTAACACGCTTTCCGTCAAGAATTGCCGGACGAGGCGCAGGCGGCTCGCGCCGAGCGCGACGCGGACGGCGATCTCTTTCTGCCGCACCGCCGCCCGCGCGAGCAGCAGGTTGGCGACGTTGGCGCAGGCGACCAGGAGGACGAACCCGACCGCGCCCAGCAGCACGAGCAGGGCCGGCCTGATGTCGCCCACGACGTGCTCGTGCAGCGGGGTGACGGTCGCGCCGAGGTTGGTATTCTGCTCCGGGTACTGCTGCTGGAGGCGCGCGGCGATGGTGCTCATCTCCGCCTGCGCCTGTCCCAGGGTGACGCCGGGCTTCAGGCGCGCGAGGACTTGCAGGTAGTGCCTGCCGCGGCTGGCGGCTTCCTGGGGGGTGAAGGCGATGGGAACCCACAGCTCGTCCTCGCGGCTGGGGAACTGGAAGTGCGGCGGCATGACGCCCACGACCTCGTAGCTTTCGCCGTTCAGGGTGAGGGGCTTCCCCGCGATGTTCGCGTCGGCGCCGAACCTTCGTTGCCACAGGCCGTGGCTCAGGACGGCGACGCGGTTCGCGCCGGGTTGATCTTCTTCGGGCAGGAACGCGCGGCCCAGGTGCGGCTCGACGCCCAGCAGGGGGAAGAGGCTGGCCGAGACGCGCCGGCCGTCGAGCCTTTCCGGCTCACCGGCGCCCGTCAGGTTGAAGCTCACGTCGGCGATGGCCGCCATGCCTTCGAAGACCTGGTTCTGGTCGCGCCAGTCTATGTAGTTAGCCGCCGCCGGCGTGTCGCGCGGATACCCCGCCTTGGTGTTTTCCTCCCAGACCATCACGAGCCGGTCGGGGTCTCGATAGGGCAGCGGGCGCAGCAGGACGGCGTTGACCACGCTGAAGATCGCGCTGTTCGCGCCGATCCCCAGCGCCAGGGCGATGACGGCGACGGCGGTGAAGCCGGGGTTTTTCAGCAGCGTCCGCAGGCCGTAACGTAAGTCCTGCCAGAAATCTCCTAACATGCTCATTCTCCTCGGGGCCCCGGGCACGACCGCCTCCCGCCGGGCGGGGCGCTCGACCCGGAGCAGTTCCTGCGCCAACAAATCGCTCTCGGCTAATTCGAGCAGCGCCGCCCGGCGGGCTTCCTCTTCGGTCGCGCCGCCCCGGAGCGACTGCTCGTAGAGGTCGTCGAGGTGCTGGGCCAACTCCTCGACGATCTCGGCCTCGCGCGTCGGTGCCAGCCTCGACCCCGACAG
This sequence comes from Acidobacteriota bacterium, assembly GCA_030860645.1. Lineage (GTDB taxonomy): Bacteria > Acidobacteriota > Blastocatellia > Pyrinomonadales > Pyrinomonadaceae > QHXN01. The sequence continues at coordinate 2,094 of JALZHT010000159.1, read as the reverse complement.
ACGCCTCCTGATCACTTCATTCCAGTCAGGCATGTTCGATCCCCGTGATGCGATTGATCGCCTCGACGAACTCGCGCCAACTGTTACGCTGCACCGCCAGGACCTTCTTGCCCTCGGGGGTCAGTCGGTAGTAGCGCCGCCGCCGCTGCCCGGCCTTCTCCACCCAGCGGCCCTGAATCCAGCCGCGCCTCTCCAGCCGGTACAGCAGCGGGTAGAGCGAGGCGATGTTGAAGCGCAACACGCCGCGCGAGCGCTGCTCGATCAGGCTGCCGATGTCGTAGCCGTGCCGGGGCTGATCCTCGACCAGCGAGAGGATCAGCAACTCGGCGCTGCCTTTCTTCAACTCGCGGGCGAGGATGTGTGAGCCTATATATGACATAGCAATATATTATTAAGAAGCATACGACTCGTCAACCTCAGACGTGGTTCGGCGGCCCCCGGGCGGCCGGGCCGACTGGCGGGTTGCATTCGAGTGCGACGACTTCGGCGAACGTTGAGAGGCGGAATTGACGGGAAAAGAGTTCCTTCTACTTTACAAAAATCCGGTAGCCCCACGGCTTCAATTCCAGCCGGGTGGAGCCGTCTAACTCGGCGGCCTCGCCGCCAGGATAGTCTGTGTACTTCCCGTGGTACAGACCCTCCTTGAACGTCACCGCCTGCGGCTGGCCCGAGAAGTTGAGCACGGCGAAGACCTTGTCGTTGTCGTTCCGGCGGACGAAGCTGAACACTTTGGCGGGGGCGCTGTTGGGCACCAAGATCATCCTCGCGCCCCACTGGCCGTTCCACAGCGCGGTGTTCTTCTTCTTCAGGGCGAACAACTTTTTGTAGAGGTCGCCGTTCGGGTGCTCCCTCCACGCGAGCGGGTCTTTCTCGAAAAACTGGAGGCGCTTCGTGTTGCCCGCCTCCTGCCCGTTGTAGACGAGCGGCATCCCTTCGCCCACCGCCGACAGCACCATCGCCGCTTCCAACCCCTCGCCGAAGTTCTCGAACTCCGTCCCCTCCCACGCGTTCTTGTCGTGGTTGCTGACGAAAGTCATCCGGATGCTCTCGGGCGGGAACGAACTCTCGTTCCAGGAGTAGTAGACGAAGAGGCCGCTCAGGTCGGTCTTCTTGCCCTGCGCGATTTGGTGGACGGCGTCGTACCAGCTCCACGCGTAGGTCATGTCGAAGGCTTCCGCGTGGAGGTCTCTCGACTCCCACTCGGCCAGCATGAAGACGGGCTTGATGGCGTCCAGTTCCCTGCGCACGTGGTTCCAGAAATCAACGGGCACGAAGCCCGCCACGTCGCAGCGGTAGCCGTCGACGTTGGCCTCCCTCACCCAGTATTTCATGGCGTCCGTCATGTACCGGCGGAGGCCCTCGTGTTGGAAGTCGAGGTCTATGATGTCCGACCAGTCCCACCACGGCGTCGGGCGGAAGTCGCCTTTATAGTCGCGGTCGTACCACTCGGGGTGTTCGGCGACGAGGTTGTTGTCCCAGGCCGTGTGGTTCGCCACCCAGTCGAGGATGACGTACATGCCCTGCGCGTGGGCCGCGCCCACGAAATGTTTGAGGTCTGCGAGCGTCCCGAACTCGGGGTTCACGCTGTAATAGTCCTTGACGGAGTACGGGCTGCCGAGGGTGCCCTTGCGATTCTTCTCGCCGATCCTGTGAATCGGCATCAGCCACAGGATGTCGACGCCCAGCTCTTTCAGCCTGGGCAGGTGTGCTTCCGCCGCGCGGAAGGTGCCTTCCTCCGTAAACTGCCGGGTGTTGATCTGGTAGATGGTGGCGTTCTTCGCCCACTCGGGGTGCTTGAGCTTCACGTAGGGGGTCGGCCGGTAGGGGTTCGAGTCGGCCGGCTGAGCAGAGTTTGAGCCGACCGGGCCGCCCTGATTCCGCGTGCAGCCTGTCAGTGCCGAAGTGCAAAGGGCGACCACCAACAGCAGCGAGCCGCGCATCCGCCTGCCCTCCTTGACGCTACCTGATGACAAGCCCGTGCCAGGCGAGGAAGAAGAGACAGCCCGCCCAGGCTAAGAGCGAGAGGGCGTGGCTGAGGACGAGCCTGCGCCTGGCCGCGGCGGGCGGGGGCACACCCGGCACGTCGGGCACGGC
>JALZHT010000826.1 GCA_030860645.1 Acidobacteriota bacterium | reverse complement strand
GCGATAGCCTCCGGGGGCGACCCCGCGCGCCGGCTCGACGCGCTGCGCGGCGCCGTCGGCGAACTCGCGGCCGGCGGCGAGAGGGTCACGGGGACGCCGCCCGTCGGCCACGAACTTTTCCGCCTGGGGACGCTGACGAGCAAGGTGCCGCAGTTCCACCTCCTCGCGGCCGGCAACCCCGAACCCGAGAACGTTTTAATCTCCCCCCTCTACCAGATCACCGTCGCCCCCGGCCTCCGGCGAGAGGCGGCCGCCGGCGACTGACGAAATTTTCGATTTTTGATTGGCGATTGTTGATTTGCGGCCCGACGCCGCGACTCTTCCAATCGCAAATCGAAAATCTAAAATCAAAATTCTATGGAATGGCTCTCTGATTTCGTCGGGCCGGAGGCCGCGCGCGGCATCGGGCAGTTCGTGGGGATCAACGTGGCGTTCGTCGTCGTGTTGATGATCGTGGCCTACACGGTTTTGGCGGAGCGGCGCGTGCTCGGGTTCATCCAGGGGCGGCTGGGGCCGAACCGCGTCGGGCCGGGCGGGCTGTTCCAGCCCTTCGCCGACCTCCTGAAGTTCATCTTCAAGGAGGAGATCACGCCCGACAAGGCGACGAAGTTCGTCTACTTCCTCGCCCCCATCATCGCCATCACGGCGGCGCTGATGCCGATCATCGTCTACCCGTTCGGGCCGGACATCTACATCCCCTTCCTCGGCCGGGTCTCGCTCGTCATCGCCCGCTTCGACATCGCTCTCCTCTACGTCCTCGGCATCACGTCGGTCGGCGTCTACGGCGTCGCGCTCGCGGGCTGGTCGTCGAACAGCAAGTACTCGCTGATGGGCAGCCTGCGCGCGGCGGCGCAGATGATCTCGTACGAGCTTTCCCTGGGCCTCTCGCTCGTCGGCGTGGTGCTCGTGTCGGGGACGCTCGACCTCTACCAGATAGTCGAGCAGCAGGGCGGGTGGGGCGGCTTGCGCTGGAACGTCTGGGACGTTTCGCGCGTGCCGCAGCTCATCGGCTTCGTCACCTATTTGATTTCGGCCATCGCCGAGACGAACCGCGTGCCGTTCGACCTGCCGGAGGCCGAGACCGAGCTGGTCGCGGGCTTCCACACCGAGTACTCGGCGCTCAAGTTCGCGCTCTTCTTCATGGCCGAGTACGTCAACATGTTCACGGTCTCGATGCTGGCGGCGACGCTCTTCCTCGGCGGCTGGCAGGGGCCTTTCGTCGCGCAAGTCCCGCTGCTCGGCGTCGTCTACTTCCTCCTGAAGGTGACGTTTTTCCTGTTCCTCTACATCTGGCTGCGGGGGACTCTGCCGCGCTTCCGCTTCGACCAACTGATGAACTTCGGCTGGAAGTTCCTGCTGCCCGTCGCCCTGCTCAACGTGATCCTGACGGCGACCGTGCTCTTCCTGCGGCTCTGACGCTGCGCGTCGGTTTCGAGTTGCGGGTTCCGAGTTTCGAGTTCGGGCGGGTCACGTTCGAGCCTTCAACTCGCGCGGCACAAACTCGGAACTCGGAACTCGGAACTTGAGTTATGTGGTCAATTCTCTTCTTCGTCCTGTTCGGCGGCCTCGCGGTCGGGTGCGCGGTGGCGGTGGTGGCGCAGCGCAACCCGCTCTACAGCGCCATCTCGCTCGTCGGCGTCTTCGTCGCGCTGGCCTGCCTCTACATGACGCTGGCCGCGCCCTTCATCGCCGCCGTGCAGGTCATCGTCTACGCCGGCGCGATCATGGTGCTCGTCGTCTTCGTCATCATGCTGCTGAACGTCGAGGAGGAGGTGCGCCGGCCGCTGCGGCGGCACCACATGATCGTCGTCGGCGTGCTCCTCGGCGCGGCCCTCGCCGCCGAGACCTTCTTCATGCTGACGGCGAGCGGGACGACGCGCGTCACGGGGCCGGCCCCGACGGACGTGGGCGCGACCGCCTCCATCGGCACCGGACTCTTCACCGAGTACCTGCTGCCGTTCGAAGTCACCTCGGTGCTCATCCTGATGGCGCTCGTCGGGGCCATCACGCTGGCGCGGCAGTCGCGGGGCGGCCCGGTCGGCGGGGCCGGCGAGGAGTTGGCGGCCGCCCAGGGGCCGACCGGCGAGGGGATGATCCAGCCCGGCTTCACGGCCGAGACGGGCCAAGCCTTCGCGCGCTACCAGGTCGAGGCGGGCGAGGCGGCCGCGCCGGCCGGGGAGGAGGAGGGAGACTGAGATGGTTCCGCTGTCGTTCTACCTGGCGCTCTCGGCGGTGCTGTTCACCATCGGCGTGGTCGGCGTCATCATCAAGCGCAACGCCATCCAGATGTTCATGTGCATCGAGCTGATGCTCAACGCCGTCAACCTGACCTTCGTCGCC
>JALZHT010000158.1 GCA_030860645.1 Acidobacteriota bacterium | reverse complement strand
CGAGCCGGAACGTATTTTCAATGATTTACGGGCTTACTCGCTGCCGGACGCGAAGGTTAAGGACGCCATAAGTCCTTTGAAACCCGTACGGCAAACTTTGTGACAGGACTTTTCAAACAGCTTCTTAATTCTTAATTGTCTCCGTCTTTGCCTTTGCCCTGCCCGGTGGCTATGATGCGTGAGACTCTTCGGGGGCGTTAATTTCCCATGCTGTATCTCTCGCAGGTGCTCGGTCGCCCGATCCGCGACATGGAGGGCGAGCGTGTCGCCACGCTCAAGGACGTGATCGTCCGCCTCGGCGAAGACCACCCGCCCGTCACGGGCGTGGTGGCGCGCCTGCGCCGCCGCGACTTCTTCCTGCCGCGCGCGCGCATCGAGCGGCTCGACGAGCACGGCGCGCGCCTCAACTCCGACATCCTCGACCTGCGCCCCTTCGCGCGGCGCGACGGCGAGGTCTTGCTCGCCAGGGACGTGCTCGACAAGCAGCTCATTGACGTGGACGGCAAGCGGGTGGTGCGCGTCAACGACGTGCAGCTCATCGAGGCCGCCGGCGAGCTGCGGGTGACGGGCGCGGACGTGTCGCTCGCCGGCCTCTGGCGGCGGCTCACGCCGCACAACTTCATCGGCACGAACCGCCCCGTCGAGGTCATAGACTGGGCCGACGTCGGCTACCTCGCCACCGACGCCGCCGGCGTCCGTTTGAAGTCCTCGCGCGACAAGCTGGCGCGCCTCCACCCCGTCGAGATCGCGCGCCTCGCCGAGGCGCTCTCGTACCACCAGGGCGCGGAGATCATCGAGGCCCTGGACGACGAGACGGCCGCCGAGACGCTGGAGGAGATGGCCGACGAGGATCAGGCGCGCATCATCGGCGAGATGGAGGAGGAGCGCGCCGCCGACATCCTCGAATGGATGTCGCCCGACGAGGCCGCGGACGTGCTCGGCGACCTGCCCGAGGAGAAGGCCGAAGACCTGTTCGAACGCATGGAGGGCGAGGAGAAGGCCGACGTGGCCGAACTGCTCCCCTACGAGGACGACACGGCCGGGGGCTTGATGACGACCGAGTTCGTCGTCCTCCCGCAGAACCTGACGGTCGGCGAGGCCATCGCGCGGCTGCGCGAGATGGCCGAGACGCCGAACATGATCTACTACCTCTACGTCGTCGAGGAGGAAGGCTCCTGGCGGCTGCGGGGCCTCATCACCCTGCGCAGCCTCATCCTCTCCGACCCCGACGCGCCGCTCGCCGAGGTCATGCGCACCGAGTTCCAGCGCGCCCACCCGGACGACCCGGCCCGCGAGGTGGCCGAGACGATGGCCGAGTACAACCTCCTCGCCCTCCCCGTCCTAGACGACGAGGGCGACATCGCCGGCATCGTCACCGTAGACGACGCGATGGAGTATTTATTACCCAAAGGCTGGCGGCAGAGGTTGCCGAGACTGTTCGGGTGATTTTTGATTTTAGATTTTTGATTTGCGATTTAAACTCGTCAGCCGTCGGGAAAGGCGTGACCGGTGACAGGCGGTTAAATCGCAAATCAAAAATCTAAAATCGCCAATTCTATGAAAGACGGGGAACCTCCGGGTGGTCGAGACGCGCGCAGCCGTGAAGAGGGCGGGGCGTCGCCTGTGGCGGCGCGGCGTGCGCCGGACGGCGGGCGTGCGGCGCGGCCGGCTCGTGGCCTACCTCGCCGTGCTCGGCCCCGGCATCATCGCCGCCAACTCCGGTAACGACGCGTCGGGCATCGCCACCTACTCCTCGGTGGGCGCGCGCTACGGCTACAGCCTCCTCTGGGCGCTCGTCCCCATCATGCTCAGCCTCGGGCTGGTGCAGGAGATGTGCGCGCGGATGGGCGTCGTCACCGGCAAGGGGCTGGCCGACCTCATCCGCGAGCGGTTCGGGGTGCGCTGGACGGCGCTCGTCATGCTCGCGCTCCTGGTCGCCAACGGCGGCGTCATCGTCTCGGAGTTCGTCGGCATCGCGGCGGCCACGGAACTCTTCGGCGTCTCGCGCCACCTGTCGGTGCCGCTCGCCGCCTTCGGCATCTGGTGGGTCGTCGTCAAAGGCTCCTACCAGCGGGTCGAGCGCGTCTTCCTGCTGATGTCGCTCGTCTTCCTCGGCTACATCGCCTCGGCCTTCCTCGCGCGGCCCGACTGGGGCGCGGTCGGCCGCGAACTCGTCCGGCCGTCGTTCAACTTCGAGCGCGAATACCTCTTCATGATGGTCGCGCTGATCGGCACGACCATCACGCCCTTCATGCAGGTCTTCGTCCAGTCGTCGGTCGTCGACAAGGGCGCGACCGTCGAGGACTACGCCCTGACGCGCGCCGACGTGTGGGTGGGCACGGTCTTCTCCGTCGCCATCGCCTTCTTCATCGTCGTCTCGACGGCCGCGACGCTCTACGCGACGGGCGGCCCGACCGAGCTGGAGTCGGCGGCCGAGGCGGCGCGCGCGCTCGCGCCCGTCGCCGGGGCTTACGCGCAGGCGCTCTTCGCCGTGGGGCTTCTGGGGGCGGCGATGCTCGCCGTCGGCGTGCTGCCGCTGGCGACGGCCTACTCGATCAGCGAGGCGCTCGGCTTCGAGAAGGGCGTCTCGCGCAGTTTCCGCGAGGCCCCGACCTTCGTCGGCATCTTCACCTTCCTCATCGCGGCCGGCGCGTTCGTCGCGATGATCCCGGGGCTGCCCGTGATTGACGTGCTGCTGACCACGCAGTTCATCAACGGCCTGCTCCTGCCCGTCATCCTCGTCGCCGTCTTGCGGCTCGCCGGCAGCCGCGAATTAATGGGTGCATACGCCAACGGCCGGCTCTATAATGTCGCCGCGTGGCTGATCGTCGTCGTCGTCTCCGCGCTCTCGGCGACCCTGGTGGTGACGACAATCTTCCGCGGATAAAAGGATTTTTGATTTTAGATTTTTGATTTGCAATTGAAAGAGCATGCCGCCGCCCTCTTCAAATCAAAAATCGCAAATCTAAAATCTCTTTGACTCGGAACCCGAAACTCGGAACTTAAGAGCCGTGTCTCGCCCCCGTCTCAGAAAACAGCTCGCCGTCCCGGTCGTGGCCGCCGCCGTCTGCGGGCTGGCGCTCTACCTGCTCTCGCGCTTCTCGGCCGAGCCGCTCTCCATGAGGTTCATGACGGAGCCGAGGGGCGGCTTCGAGTGGGTGATGCGGCTGGTGAGCCTCCTCCTCTGGGTGAGCGTCGCCTTCGTCGCCGTGCGCGCGCTCAACGAGTTCGTCTTCTTCGTCTTCCGGAAGCGCAAGGGCTACGAGGCCCCGAGCCTGATGCGCGACCTCTTCTCGCTCGTCGCCTACGTGACGTGCCTCGCCGTCATCCTCAAGTTCCACTTCACCGACCTCTCGTTCGGCGCGCTGCTCTCCGGCTCGGCCCTCCTCGGCATCATCCTCGGCCTCGCCTTGCAGGACACGCTCGGCAACCTCTTCGCCGGCATCTCGCTGCACGCCGACAAGCCCTTCCAGGTCGGGGACGTGCTCGCCGTCAGCCAGTTCACGGGCGTCGTCGAGTCCATCACGTGGCGCGCCGTCAAGATCAAGACGTTCCAGAACCACACCGTCCTCGTCAGCAACGCGACCATCGCCAAGGAGAACTTCGAGGTCTGCCCGCGCGACAACGCCAACGCGCGCCTCGTCTTCTTCAGCTCCGCCTACCACGACTCGCCCGTCAAGGTCGTCCACGCCGTGCGCGAAGCCATCCGCGAGTGCGACAACGTCCTGCGCTACATGACGCCGGTCGTGCGCATCCGCGGCTTCGGCGAGAGCAGCGTCGACTACGAGGTCAAGTACTGGCTCTCCGACTACGCGCGCTACAACGACACGGACGCGCTCGTCCGCCAGCGCATCTGGTACGCCTTCCGCCGCGCCGGCCTGACCTTCCCCTTCCCCACGCGCACCGTCTACATGCAGCCGGCCGCGGCGCAGGACGGCGACGGGCGCGAGAGCCTGACCGAGCGCCTCTCGGCCGTCGACATCTTCTCGCCGCTCTCCTCGGACGAGCTGGGCGCGCTGGCGGCGAACGCCTGCGGGCGCGTCTTCGCGCCGGGCGAGACGATCATCCGCGCCGGCGACAGCGGCTCCTCGATGTTCGTCGTCCACCGCGGCAGCGTCGACGTGCGGGTGGATCAGAACGGCCAGACGCGCACCCTCAAGCGGCTCCGCGAGGGCGACTTCTTCGGCGAGATGGCGCTCTTCACGGGCGAGCCGCGCACCGCCAACGTCGTCGCCGCCGAGGAGACCGAGGTCTTGGAGATTGACCACGAGGCGATGCGCAACCTCTTCGAGACCAACCCCGACCTCGTCGAATCGCTCAGCCACACCATCAACGAGCGCCGCGCCGGGCTGGCCGCCAACGCCGCCGCGGCCGCCGGCGAGGAGGAGTCGCCCGCGAGCCTCCTCGACAAGATCAAGCGCTTCTTCCGTCTCAGCTAAACAGTTTTCGCCCCGACGAACGAAAGGCAGGCCGAAGCCTGCCTTCGCGTCCGGGCCTCCGCGGGCACTTAACTCAAAAGTGCTCTGAACTCGCCCCGCTCGCGTTCGGGGCGAGAGACGTACGACTCCTTCTGGCCGCCGCTACGCTTTCCCCCCAGATACCCGGCGAGCCGCGCCAATTCCTTCGGCGAGGTCTTCACCAGCGCCACGCCGAGGAGGATGACCAGCCCCGCCACGGCCTCGCGCCAGCCGAGCGGCTCGCCCAGCGCGAGCCAGCCGAGCAGGAGGGCGATGACCGGGTTGATGTACGAGTAGGTCGTCACCAGCGAGAGCGGCAGCTTCTGCACCGCGTAGGTGTAGGAGCTGTAGGCCACGATGGAGCCGAACACGATCAGGTACATCAGCGCGCCCGCGCTCCGCCCACTGAAGCGCATCTCGCCCCACTCGCCCATCAGCGTGCCGGCGAGCGTCAGGACGACGCCTGCCATAAGCATCTGCACCGAGGCCGCCATCAAAGGCATCACGCCCGTCGGCCGCTGCTTCGCGTAAATCGACCCGGCCGACCAGGTGAAACACCCGAGCTGAACGAGCACCGCCCCCAGCAGGAAGTAGCCGCCCAACTCGGCCCCGAAGAGCTGCGGCCCGACGAGCAGCGCCAGCCCGGCGAACCCGACCAGCATCCCGACCAGGCCCCGCGGCCCGACGCGCTCGCCGCCGCGGCGCAAACGCTCGATGCCCACGACCCAGAACGGCGAGGTCGCCACCAACAGCGCCGCCATCCCGCTCGGCACCCACAGCTCGGCCCACACCACCGCCCCGTTGCCGACGCCCAACAGCATCAAGCCCACCACGCCCAGATCGAGCCACTCCCGGCCCTTCGGCAGGCGCGCGTTCTGCTGCCGGCTCATCACGAAGAAGAGCACGCCGCCCGCGATCAGGAAGCGCAGGCCCGCCAACAGCATCGGCGTGAACGACTCCAGCCCGACGCGGATTGCCAGATACGTCGTGCCCCAGAAGAAACAGACCGCCGCCCAGGCCCCGTAGGCCCCGAGCTTCTCCCTGCCCGCCATCACTCACCCGCCCCTTCTCGCTTCAGAGGGAAGCGTACCGTCTCCTTGACCGTCTTCAGCACGATCGTCGTCCGCGTGCTCCTGATAGTTTTGAAGCGCCCCAGCTCGTCGCGCAGGATGCGGTAGAGGTCGTCCGTGTCGCGCGCCCGAACCTTCAACAGGAAGCAGTCCTCGCCCGCCAGGTGGTGCAGCTCCAGCACGGACGGCAGCGCCGCCAGCGCCTCCGCCGTGCTCTCCGCGCCCCCCATCAAATCATCCCGGTCTTCGACCCGGAGGAAGATGAAGGCCAGCAGGCCGAGGCCGAGCGCGTCCGGGTCGAGCAGGGCCGCGTAGCCCTTGATGAGGCCCCGCTCCTCCAGCTTCCGCACGCGCTCCAGCGTCGCCGACGGCGTCAGCTCGACGGCGCGCCCCAACTCCACGTTGGTCACGCGCCCGTCGCGCTGCAAAACCTCCAGAATCCGCGCGTCCTTGTCGTCAAGCATAGTCAAACCCCACTCACGAGCGTCTTTTCAAGCCCCAAAACGCCAATTATCAAACGGATTATAATCCGAACTTTATTCGGAATCCGTTCCAAATGGCTTAACTATATACGCTGACTCCCCTAATTTGTTCAATTTTACCCATCAATTTACGCTCAAGACCTTCCGACTGATTTTGGGACGGCTGACCGCCCAGGGGCCTCCCGGCAAGACTTGACAAGGGGGGACTCAATCTTTATTATTGCAGCGTGCTCACAGCCCGCCGCGCCCTCCCTTTCGGGCCGTCGTGCGGTTGTCTGAGTGCTTCAATACAGAGAATTTTTGGAGGTCAACCATGAGCATTACCCGTTACGATCCGTTCCGCGATCTGAGGACGCTTCAGGACGAGGTGAACCGTCTCTTTTCGACGAACTTCTCGCGCTCGTTCGGCGACGACGGCATCGCCCGCGGCGCCTGGACGCCGGGCGTCGACATCTACGAGAACAAAGATGAGATCGTGCTCGAAGCCGAGCTGCCGGGCATGAACCGCGAGGACTTCGAGCTGACCATCGAGAACAACGTGCTGACGCTGCGCGGCGAGCGGCGCTTCGAGAAGAAGGACGAGGCGGACAACTACCACCGCGTCGAGCGCGCCTACGGCACCTTCACGCGCTCGTTCACGCTGCCGCAGAGCGTCTCGCCCGACGCCGCCACGGCCGAGTACAAGAACGGCGTGCTGCGCGTCGTGCTCCGCAAGCGCGAGGAGGTCAAGGCGCGCCGCATCGAGATCGCC
>JALZHT010000008.1 GCA_030860645.1 Acidobacteriota bacterium | reverse complement strand
GAATACTCCGCCGTAGGCCGCGTAGACGCGCCTGAAGTGGGTGGGCTGGAGCGTCGGCACGACCCCGTAGCCGATGAGCACGAGCGCGCCGAGCGCGCCCGCCCACCAGGCCCACCTCTCGCGGAGCCAGAGCCACATCAGGTAGCCGCCGCCGATCTCCATCAGCCCCGCCAGGACGAAGAAAAGCGCCGAACGCGCGAGCATGTTTTAATCACCCCGCCCAGTTGACGGCCCCGCCGAGGAGACCGCCGACCTCTTCGCGGATGAAAGCCTTCACACCTTCGCGTCCCGTCAGTCGCAGCCACATAGGCCCGCCCTCCGGCTCCACCTCCAGCGCGAAGCCCAGGAATGGGCAGCAGAGTTTCTCCAGAGAGATGAACTCCGAGGCCCTGACGAGCACGTCCGGCTCGTCGGGCAGGCGAAAGGCGTACCCGCGCGGCAGTTCCCGGATGTCCGTCACGGCGCGGAACACCTGACCCGCCCTGGCTATGTGTTGTTCCCTCCGGCCCGGTTCGATCGCGCTCATGTCACAGGCTATGGGAGATTCCTTCGGAGCGTGATTGTTATTCGCCATAATTCCTCTACCTCGAATGCGAGCGGGCATGACGAAGGGGCCGGGGGCGGCATCAGTGGCATGACCCCTCGTTACAGCACATCTCCCCGCGCAGGGCCTCCACACCTTCTTTCGCGATGATCGGCACCATCACGAGCGCCGCCACGTGGTCGGCCCACCACCAGCCCAGGAGAGCATTCAGGAGCAGCCCGCCGAGCAGGATGGCCGACAGGTACGCGCAGAGGTCGGTCTGGCGCGAGTCGGCCTCCAGCGCCCGGCTGTTGATGCTCGCCGCCACCTTCCGCTTCGCCCGCGCCAAGAGCGGCATGACAACGAGCGAGAGCGCGGCCAGCCCGATGCCGACGTAGCTCGCCTCCGGCGGCTCGCGTCTGAGCAACGACTTCGCGGAATCGAAGGCGACGTAGGCCGCCAGCAGCAGAAAACTTACCCCGACGAGCTTCAGCGCGAGCTGCTCGGCGCGCTCGCGCCGCTCCGGCGAGTCCGTGTGCAGCCGCCACAGGAGCGCCGCGCCCGAAAGGCTTTCGATGAACGAGTCGACGCCGAAACCGACGAGGGCGACGCTTCCCGCGACTTTTTCCATCGCGGGAAGAATTTTAGCATTTTTCCATAAATATGCCTTGACATATATGAAACCCGGCGGTATCCTCCGTACGTATACGGTTAAGCGTATATGAATCTGGGACGACAGAAGGAGAGGCATCATGGAGAGTAACGAGACGAAGACGGTCAACACCCTGAAGGCGCACCTCGCCATCAACGTCGGGAGCGTCGAGCAAAGCATCAAGTTCTACAGGAAGATGTTCGGCATCGAGCCGAGTAAAGTTCGCACCGGCTACGCGAAGTTCGACGTGCAGCAGCCACCCTTGAACTTCACGCTCAACGAGCGCGCGGGCGTGCAGGCCGGAGCGATCTCGCACCTCGGCATCCAGGTGGCCTCGACCGGCGACGTGCTGGCGCTGCGCGGGCGTTGGCAGGGGGCGGGCCTGCTCCCCCGCGACGAGATGCGGACGAGTTGCTGCTACGCCGTGCAGGACAAGGCGTGGGTCACGGACCCGGACGGCAACGAGTGGGAGGTCTTCGTCGTCCTCGAAGACAACCTCCCGGAGGCCGGGGGCGGCGCCTGCTGCACCACGAACGAGGGCATCAGGCTCGACGCGACAGGGGCCGAAGCGCAGGCGGCCGCGCCGCGTGCCGCATCCCCGGCGGGGGCCGCGGCTGAAGCCGGGTCGTGCGGCTGCGAGGCCGCGCCGCCGCCGGCCGGTCAAGCCCCCTGCTGTCATACGCAGGCGGCGAAGTTCAACGTCACGAGGTAGCGCCCGGGGCGGCGTAATGCGCAGCCGGGTTTATGAGATCGGGGCGTGAGTAAGCAGGCGAAGCGGAGGTGTGACCATGACGGAACATCTGATGAGCGCGGCGACGGTTTTTCTGTTGATCTTCGGCATCGTGGCGGCGGTCGACGGCCTCTACCTCCACCTGTGGAAGTACAGGCTCTACGCGCGGCCCGAGTCGCGGCGCGAGCACAAGCTGCACACGGCACAGGGGATTCTCTTCGTCCCCGTGATGTTCTTCCTCTTCTACAAAGACTTCGGCGGCTGGGCGCTTTGGGCCGGGGTGCTGTTCCTCGCGCTCGAACAGGTCGTCGAGATCATGGACGTGCTCGACGAGCGGGACAGCCGCGCCAGCCTCGGCGGTCTCTCCTCGACTGAGTACGCCGCGCACGTCATCGCCATCACGGCACGCACCGTGGCCGTCGCGCTCGCGCTCGCGGCCAAGCCGCTTTCGGCGTGGAGCTTAAATGCACCCCTCGTGATGGGGCCGGAGCACGCGACGGCGAGTTCGACGGCACTCCAGATGATCACCGGCAATCTGATCGTCGTGGCGCTGCACCTGTGGCTGATGCGCGGGAAGTACCAACTCGCCCCGTCTCCGCTCCCGGTGAGGGCGTGCTGCGCCGTCTGACGCGCTTTGACGGCCGCGCCGCCGCGCGGCGACACTCCTTCGGGCGCACTTCAAATCCGCCGAAGGAAGAGGTTGAGGACCGAGGGGTGGCTTCTATCGAACATGAAGGGGCGGACGTCGTCGTGATCGGCGGCGGGCAGGCCGGTCTGGCCGCGGGCTACTACCTGCGCCGGACCGGCCTCTCCTACGTCATCCTCGACGCGCAGGAGAGACCCGGCGGGGCGTGGCTCCACGGTTGGGACTCGCTCCGGCTCTTCTCGCCCGCGCAGGGGAGTTCCCTGCCCGGGTGGCTCTTCCCCGGGGCTCCCGGCAGGTATCCGACGCGCGACGAGGTCATTTCTTACCTGGAACAGTACGAGGCGCGCTACGAACTCCCCGTCAGGCACCCTGTCAGGGCCTCGGCCGTCCGTCGCGAAGGCGACGCGCTGGCCGTCGAGACGGACGCCGGCACTTGGGCGGCGCGGGCCGTGATCAGTGCGACCGGCTCTTGGCAAAAGCCCTACGTGCCCGACTATCCGGGGCGAGAGTGTTATCACGCGCCGGGGCAGGTGTTTACTCTTGCGTCCGGCGTCTCTGGGGTTTGTTATACTCCGGAGTTAATAGGCTGTGTCGGAGGGAACTGTGACCATCCGTGGGCGACTGTTGACACTGGCGGTGGGCGGAGTCGTCCCGCTCCTCGTCGTCGGTCTCACGTTGCTCTGGGCGGTGTGGGGGGGAAGCAGCAACAACTTGATGAAGCTTTGGAACAGCAGGCGGAATTGGCGGCGGTGGTCTTCGACCGCTGGCTCGACGCACAGCGCCAGCCGCTCCTGACGATAGCTTCTTACACGGCCGGGCGCTTGAACGACCCGTCGGCCCTCGAAGCGGACTTGAGGGCGGCGCTTCTGCCACGCCCTTGATGCGCGACGGGCTGGACGAGTCGAAGCGGCGCGAGTACGTCGAGACGATCTCGGTCGAGTGCGACCGCCAGATCGACCTCGTCCTCAACCTGCTCGACCTGTCGCGCATAGAAGGCGGCGTCTTCCGCATCACGCGCGAGCGCGTGGACGTGGCGGAAGTCGTCTCCTCGTGCGTCAGGTCGGAGGCGAGGGCCGCGGAGAAGCGTGGGCACGAGCTGCGGGTCGAGCCCGTCGGGGAACTTCCGCGCGTGTGCGCCGACCCGAAGGCGCTGCGCCGTGTGATGTCGAACATCATCGAGAACGCCATCAAGTACACGCCCGACGGCGGGCGCATCCGTCTCTCCGCGCGCGAGGAAGGCGACGAGGTGCTCATCAGCGTGGCGGACAACGGTCGCGGCATCCCCCCCGAGGACATGCCGGTGCTCTTCGACAAGTTTCACCGCGGTCGCCCCGCCCCGCACTCCGAGGCCACGCGGGGCGCCACGACGGACGCCGACTTTTTAGAGGACGCCGACATGTCGGGCGTCGGACTGGGGCTGTACCTCGGCCGTAATGTGATGGAGCAGATGGGCGGCCGCATCACGGTCGAATCGGAAGTCGGGCGCGGGAGCACGTTCACGCTCCACCTGCCTGTGTGGCGCGAAGGGGGGTGCGGGAAGCGTCCCCAGGGGGAGGGCGGGAATGGCGAAACAGTTATTAGTGGTTGACGACGACCCGAGCCTCCTGCTCGCGGTGTCGGAGACGCTGCGCGCTGAAGGCTACGAGGTGGTGACGGCGAGGCGCGGCGCGGAGGCTCTGGTACGCGTTGCCGAGAGCCTACCTGATCTGATCATCAGCGACATCCGCATGCCGGGCATGGACGGCTACGCGCTGGTGCGCAACCTGCGCGCCGCGCCGCGCACGCGCCTCGTCCCCATCGTCTTCCTCACGGCGAAGGACGAGACGGCCGACCGCATCGCCGGCTTCCGCACCGGCGTGGACGCCTACCTGACGAAGCCCTTCGAGTCGGAGGAACTGGTCGCCGTCGTCGCGAGCATCCTCGAACGGGTGCAGCGCACGCACTCCGACCTCGCGCGCATGTTCGGCGAGCAGGAGGCGGACGACTTCGACTTGATACGCGACGAAGACCTGACGGAAGCGGAGTGGCGCGTCGCCGAGGCCGTCGCGCGCGGGCTCTCCAACAAAGAGATCGCCGCGGAACTCAACCTCAGCCTGCGGACGGTGGAGGGCCACATCAGCCGCATCCTCGACAAGAAGAATCTGAGCAACCGCGTGGAGCTGGCCCTCCACGTGCGCGAGCGCAGGCAGCCCGACTGAAACTACGCGACCCCGCCACATACTAAGCCGCCCGCACGACAACGCGAGCCTCCGCCAGCCGTGGAAGTCGCGTGCCTGAACACTTCTTCACGGGCCGGGCCGTAAGCCGGCATCCCGAAAACGCTGACCACATCCGCACCTCGGCACACTGTGGCCGGTGTCCTACCCGCTTTCTCATAATTGCCCCGGATAAACAGTTGTTCCAGGGCGCAGGGTGGTAACACCTGCGCCCCTTAGGTGTTAATACCCTACCCCCCGCCGCCACGCCCCTCTAAGGTAAAGACGTGCTGAGCAAAGGCACTCGGAGCGCCTTTAGACGGAGCGAAGAACACATGGGGGGAGAGAGACATGGGCAGTCGATTCTGCCGGGTGAAGGGACAGAGAAGCGAAAGGGAGAAAGCTGGCCCGCGATGCTGCGGCGCTGGCTCGTCGAGTGCCCGCAGTGCGCCCAGGTGTGGCTCGTCGTGGGCGCGCGCGAGAACGACAGGCACGTCTGCAAGGACTGTGGGCACGCATTCGTCGTCAGTCTTTCTGCCACGCGCGACGGGCGGCCGGCCGCCCTCGGCGCCGCGTGAGGACTCTTTACTTTTCACCCACCGGGAGGAGCGTCATGTCATATCAGGGTCCGATGTTGATTAAGGAGCCGGAACTGCGTTGGCCGGTGATACTCGTGGCGGCGATCATCACCACTTGCATCGTGTTGGTGGCGGCTGGCGCGCTCCACCTGACTCTGACGAGGCCCGCCGCAAGCCCCGCCGCGCAGCCGCGACTGGAAGGCGCGCTGCGGCCGGAGATGCCAGAGTTCGAGCGGCTCCGCGAAAAGATTATCGTCGAGCAGTTAATAGCTACGGAAGCGCCGCGCCCGCTGAACAACGACTTTTCGCTGGAGATGAAAGCGACCGTGAGGAACACCACCGACCGCACTTTAAGCGGGCTGGAGCTGCGGGGCGCGCCGCCGGTTCGACACCGACCGCTGGGAGACGGTCGGCCAGTTTTATTACCCGGCGCGCCCGGAAGCAGGTTAAGGGCGGTGATGAGATGAGACTTTTACTCGCCGTAGATTCGGTCGTGACTACCGAAATGATCATGAAAGCCGTCACGTCCCGCCCGTGGCCGCGCGGGCCAGATGCTCGACGTCGGGGCGGGCACAGGTTTATGGCACGCCTAGATAAACACCCTCCTGATGTATCATGCGGTCTATGCGACTGAACTCTGTCCGGGGCGGCGCGGCTGGCCGCTAATCGCATGGGTACTGACGAGGAGAGGGGATACCGGCCCGTCCGTGATTACGCGCTGATCGGCGACGCGCACACCGCCGCGCTCGTCTCCGGCGACGGCGCGGTGGACTGGTGCTGCTGGCCGCGCTTCGACAGCCCGGCCATCTTCTGCCGACTGCTCGACGCGCGCAAGGGCGGCTTCTTTCAGATTCGCCCCGTCCAGAGCTTCGAGGCCGCGCGCGCTTACTCCGGCCCGACGGCCGTCCTCGCGACCACCTTCAGCAACGGCGACGGTCGGGTTCGGCTGACCGACTTCATGCCCGTCGAGCGCCTGACGGAGGGCCACCGCGGCGAAGACATCGCTTCGGGGCAGAGCATCCTGCGGCTCGTCGAGGGGCTGGCGGGAAGCGTCGAAGTCGAGCTGAGCTTCCGCCCGACCTTCGACTACGCGCGCGCCCGAGCCGACATCACGTTGCGCGAGGGCGGCGCGGTGGCCCGCTGCGGCGCTGAGACCCTTGTGCTCTCGTGCCTCGTCCAACTGACTCTCGACGACGATGGCACTGTCCGGGGGCGTTTACGCGTCTCCGAGGGCGAGCGCCTGTGGGTCACGCTCTGCTACTACGCGGACTCGGCCAAAGTCGAGGCGGGGCTCGCGCCGCCCGGCGGCGAGAGGGAGCTTGAGCGGACGGTCGAGTATTGGCGGGCGTGGTGGAGCGACTGCCGCTACGAAGGGCCGTACCGCGACCTGGTGCGCCGGAGCGCGCTCACGCTCAAGCTGCTGACCTACGAGCCGACGGGGGCGCTCGTCGCCGCGCCGACCACCTCGCTCCCCGAAGAAGTGGGCGGCGTCCGCAACTGGGACTACCGTTACACGTGGCTCCGCGACTCGTCATTGATCCTCTACGCCCTACAACTGCTCGGCTACGAAGAGGAGGCCGCGGACTTCTTCGGGTGGCTCGACAAGCTCTGCATCACGTGTCGGGATCATCAGTTGCAGATCATGTACACGATCGACGGCAAGTCGCACCTGCCGGAGCGGACGCTCGACCACTTGGAAGGGTACAGGAAGTCGCGGCCCGTGCGGGTCGGCAACGCCGCGTTCGATCAGATGCAGCTCGACGTGTACGGCGAGGTGCTCGACGCCGCGCACCTCTACCAAGAGCGCACGCGCCAGCCCGTGCGCGCGGAGTGGTGGGACGAGCTGAGCTTCATGGCCGACGAGACTGCTCGGCGCTGGCGCGAGCCCGACCACGGCATCTGGGAGGTGCGCGGCGGGAAGCGTCACTTCGTCCACTCGAAACTGATGTGCTGGGTGGCGCTCGACCGCGCCGTCCGCCTGGGCGTGGGGCGGGACACGGCCCGATGGGCGCGGGCGCGCGACGACATCCAACGGGCAATCGTCAACGAAGGTTACAACGAAGGGGTGGGCGCTTTCACGCAGTCCTTCGGGGGACGGGCGCTGGACGCGAGCGCCCTGGTGATTCCACTGACCGGCTTCCTGCCGGCGACCGACCCGCGCGTCCTCTCGACTGTCGAGCGAATTAGGGAAAGGCTCACCTCGCGCGGGCTCGTCTACCGCTACCTCACGGAGGACGGGTTGCCGGGCGACGAGGCGACCTTCGCCATGTGCAGCTTCTGGCTGGCGGATAACCTCGCGCTCCAGGGCCGGGTGGACGAGGCGCGCGAGCTGTTCGAGCGCCTCGCTGGCTACGCGAGCGACACGGGGCTGTTCGCGGAGGAGATCGACCCGGCGACGGGCGAGCTTTTGGGGAACTACCCGCAAGGCTTCACGCATCTGGCGCTCGTCCGCTCGGCGCTGCACATCGCGAAGGCCGAATCACAGGGATCGGAAGAGCACGCGGAGACCACTGCCGAGCGCGCCGGTAAGGTGGAGAGGGCGGAGTCCGCCTTCGACATCAAAGGCATCTAGAAGCCTCATAGAGCGGGGCGGGTCAGACTCATTTAGAGTCCTTGAGTTCAAAGCAGCACTTCGGCGTCTCACCACGGTAGCACCGTTCTTGAACAGGCAGGCCGACGATCTCGGCCACGAGAGCTTCCGCGAGCCCGCACACCTCGGGGTGCTCGACGACTGCCGCGGAGAGAGGGCACCCGCTGCTGCGGATGATTAGCTTGCCGTCCTCTCTTTCCACACTCGGCGATCCGCCGATGGCTTTTAACACCTCCAACGCGTTCTGCAACCTGCCCTCCAAATCGACGGGTGTTTTGTCTGAAGAATGTCTGGCGGCCAGAGACCTACCTACCTCGCGCAGGACGTCTTCGAGTGCGGCGGGTGGAAGGCGGCCTTTCAGCACCGTGATCAGTTGGTTGAGCAGGGCGTCGTAGGCTTTGGGAAAAAGGCGCTCGGCTTCCGCCGTCAGCTCGTAGGCGAAATGCGGCTTGCGCGGGCCACGTTGCACGCCGCTCTGCCGGACGAGGCCGTCCCGTTCGAGTGAGAGCAGGTGAGCGCGGACGGCGTTGTCCGTCAATTCGAGGTTTGGTACGCGCCGGACGGGCGGCGCGGCTCCGCGATGTTCGCGGATGAGCCGTCCGATCTAATCATCATCGACTGGACGGCGACGGCGGGCGACGCAGTCGAGTCGTTGAAGCGGCTGCGCTTCGAGCACCGCCTACGAACTACGCGCCGCGGTGCGCAGCGCGCTCGACGCGTGCCCGGCGTCGCGGGTCGAGGTCGTCTCGGCGCACCCCGGGCGGGTCGAACTGCTCGCGCCCGGCGAGCTCGCGGCCATCTCCCCACTTCAGAAATTACTGGCGCAGCTCGATCCCGACCTCCCGCGGGAAGTGCACGAAGCGATCAGCTACACCTTCCGCGAGATGCTCAGCAACGCGGTCGAGTACGGCTGCCGGCTCGACCCGGCGCAGCGCGTCGAGGTCAGCTACGTGCGGCTCAGGCGGGCCATCGTCTGCCGGATAAAGGACCCCGGCGCGGGCTTCGACCCGGCGCGGCTGGGGCACGCGGCATAAAACTATGAACCGTTAAAACAAGCCGCGCTCCGGCGGCCTGGCGGGAGGGCAGGCGTTAACACCTGCGGTTGTTAGGTGTTAACACGCTATCCGGCATCCGGGTTCAAGTCCAGGGTTAGACACCTCCTGATCGTAGGCGCGGGCGTGAAGGGGTTTTACGTCGGTATCCGATGGTGAACGCTACGGAGTTGAGATGAAATTCTTTTTAGACTCGGCGAATCTCGGCGAAATCCGCGAGGCCGCTGAACTCGGGTTGATAGACGGCGTGACGACCAACCCGTCGCTCATCGCCAAAGAAGGCGGTGTGGATTTCAAGCGGCACATCGCCGCCGTCTGCGAAATCGTCCGGGGCGACGTCTCGGCCGAAGTGACGAGCCTCGACACGGAGGGCATGCTGCGCGAGGGGCGCGAGTACGCGCGCATCGCCCCGAACGTCGTCATCAAGTGCCCGCTCACGCGCGGCGGCTTGAGGGCGACGCGACAACTGACCTCCGAAGGCATCAGGGTCAACGTCACGCTCTGCTTCTCCTCAGCCCAGGCAATTCTGGCGGCGAAAGCGGGCGCGGCCTACGTCAGCCCGTTCGTGGGCCGCCTCGACGATGTCGGGCAGAACGGCGTCGCGGTTCTCACTGAGATCGTTGAAATCTACCGCAACTACGAGTGGCGGACGGAAGTGCTGGCATCCAGCATTCGCCACCCCATCCACATCATCAAGGCCGCGCGCACGGGCGCGGACGTCGCTACCATGCCCTTCAAGGTGTTCGGCCAGCTCTTCAATCACCCGCTCACGGACAAGGGGTTGGAGCAATTTCTCAGTGATTGGCACAAGGGCGGAAGAAAGTGATCGTCTAACGGCGAGGAAGGTCTTATGAGGCATAAAGAAATAGCCGTTGCCACAACCGGCGAATTCAAAGACGGGGAGATGAGGCAAGTCGCGGCCGACGGGACCGACATCCTGCTGGCGCGCGTCGGGGGGAAATACCACGCCGTCGGCGCGCACTGCACGCACTACGGCGCGCCGCTCGTCGAGGGCGCGCTCTGCGGCGAGCGCGTCGTCTGCCCCTGGCACCACGCCTGCTTCAACGTCACGACGGGCGACCTTGAGGAGCCGCCCGCGCTCGACGCGCTGCCGCGCTACGGAGTGAGGGTCGAGGGCGAGAGCGTCATCGTGAGCCTCCCCGACGAGGTTGAAGACCGCAGGACGCCCGCGATGACGAAGCGGGATTCTTCGTCGGACGCCCGGCTGTTCGTCATCCTCGGCGGCGGGGCGGCGGGTTACGCCGCGGCGCAAACCTTGCGCGAGGACGGATTCAAGGGCCGTGTGCTGATGATCACGCGCGAAGACCGCGCGCCCTACGACCGCCCGAACCTGAGTAAGGATTACCTGCAAGGCCGCGCCGAGCCCGGGTGGATTCCGCTGCGCGCGGATGAGTTTTTCGCGGAGCACGACATAGAGGTTCTGCGCGAAAAAGAGGTCGTGCGCGTTGACGTGGCTACGAAGACGATCACTTTCGAAGGCGGCGACACTCTCACCTGCGACTCGCTGCTCGCGGCGACGGGAGGCACGCCACGCCGCCTCGACATCCCCGGCTCCAGGGTGAAAAACATCTTCGTCCTGCGTAGCTTCGGCGACGTGGACGCGCTCGTCGAGGCCGCGCGGCGAGCATCCCGCGCCGTCGTCATCGGGGCCGGCTTGATCGGCATGGAGACGGCCGCCAGTCTCACCGAGCGCGGTCTCTCCGTGACCGTGGTCGCGCCCGGCGGAGTGCCCTTCGAGAAAACGCTCGGCGCGGAGATAGGCGGGCTGTTCCGGCGAGTGCACGAGGCCCGCGGCGTGCAGTTCAAACTCGGCGCGGGCGCGGCCCGTTTCGAGGGCGACGGCACGGTCGAGGCCGTCGTGCTGGATTCGGGCGAACGCGTCGAGGCGGATTTGGTAGTCGTCGGCGTCGGAGTACGTCCCGCGACCGACTTTCTCGAAGGCGTCGAGTTGCACAAGGACGGCGGCGTGTACGTGGACAGACACTTGCGCGCCGCCGACGGCGTGTACGCCGCCGGAGACATCGCATACTTCCCCTCCCCGCCCACGGGCGAACGCCACCGCATCGAGCACTGGCGCACGGCCGAGCAGCAGGGCCGCACCGCGGCGCACAACATGGCGGGGAAGAATGTTGAATTCGGCGGCGTGCCGTTCTTCTGGACGAGGCAGTTCGACGCGGGTTTGCTCTACGTCGGCCACGCCGCAAGCTGGGACGAAATCATCTTTAAGGGTGCCGTGCCCTCACAGGATTTCCTGGCCTTCTACGTGAAAGACGAACGCGTGCTGGCGGTCGCCGGCATGAACCGCGACCGCGAGATGGCGGCAATCGAAGAACTGATGCGGCTTGAGCGGATGCCGGCATCCGCCCGCCTCCATGACGATCCCGTGGATTTTCTTGAGCTACTTAGTGATGACGGTGCCGGTGACTCGCTCAGCCGAGACGCTGCCGTTGTCACGGTTTGACGGAAGACGGGTGTCAACACTTGCCGCCGGAAATAAGCCGACGGCCCATCGCCCCCAAGCATAAACCTGACAGGCGGTCCCTTCCGCCTGCCAATTACAAACACAGGAGGTGGAGAAAGATGAAAAACCACAAACTGCAAGACGCCGCGTCCGGTCGGGGGATCACGCGCCGCAAAATTTTAACTGCCGGCGGGGCCACCCTGGTCGGGGCCACTCTGCTGGGGCCGGTCTTAGATACCGCGCTCGGGCAGGCGATGGGCGGTCAGGACATGCGGCACCGGGGGATCACGTCGAAGGAGGGCGGCACGAAGCCGACCTTCCTACCGGAAGCGGGCTCGAACGACCCCGTAGCACACTCAATCGCCGAGAACCTGTTCTGGAACGAGCAGATGATGGAGCACGCCAAATTCTTCGTCATGCTGATGCCGGGGCCGGAACTGGCCGGGCCGCGCGGGCAGGCCGAGCGGTTCCAGCAGACCTTCGCCGGCCAGCTTGAAAAGGCGCGCGCCGCGAGCCTGGACCGCGGCAACTACGCCGCCTTCAACCGCTCGACCGTCGAACTCGTCAAGCCTTACGCCGACTTCAAACACAGGATGCGCGACGAGCAGGCCGCGGGCCGCCTGCAGAGCCTCGTGTGGGCGAGCTTCTTCGAGCACACGGGGCGCGAGGCCGACCGCTTCGCCAGGAGGCTCGACCAGTTCTCGCGCGGTGACACTTCGACCGACATGAAGGAGGCGGCGGAGTTCTGGACCATCATCATGGGCGAGCACGCAGACTTCATCGCGCACCTCTTAGACCCCGAGGAGAGCGCGCTCATTCAGAAGGCGATGCAGACGAGCGACGCCTTCCGCCGGATGCACAAGAACGTGCCCTCGTCGAAGGGGCCGGTCGAGAAGGCCGTGGACGACATCATCGACTTCAAGACCGCCGCCGAGAAGGGCATTCAGACCGGGAAGATCAGGAGCATCATTCACCCGACGCTCGCGGATCACGTGCGGCGCGAGGCCCTGAAGGCGGCGGACGAACTGAAGCGTGCCGCGTGATCTTCTTTGACGTTCTTTCGGGGGGGAGGCCGTCCCCGACGACGGCCTCCCCCCGAAAGAACAACTCCGTCTGCTCCGGGCTGAGCATGGAAGTCATGGGATGGGCGGGGACGGCGCTGGTCATCATCGCGTACTACCCGCAGATACATCACCTGTACGTCGAAAGGTGCGCGTGGGGCATCAGCCGTTTGACCTGGCTGATCTGGCTCGCCGCCAGCGCGCTGCTCCTGACGTACTGCATCCTCCGCCGCGAGGTCATGCTGTCCGTCGTGCAGGTCGTTAACATCGCGGCCATCGTGACCACCCTTCTTCTAGTGCGGAGGAGCAACCGGGTCTGCCCACCTCACCTGAAGGTTGCGGAGACGGTAGCGCAACAGTAACGGGCGCTGACGCTCACCCACGACAGGCTTCGGAGAGCTTTCCAGAGAAAGGTGAAAGGAACAAGAGAATGATTAACAACGAATCGTACCGGGCGAAGGAATTTAACCTGAGCGGTCTGAACGGCATCTCGGACCGGACGCTGGAGATGCACTTCAAGCTCTACGAGGGCTACGTCTCGAACACCAACACGCTCAACGAGAAGATCGCCGAGATGCTCTTCGACGGCAAAGTGGATCAGGAGGAGATGCCCGCCTACTCGGGGCTGACCCGCCGGCTCGGCTTCGAGTACAACGGCATGGTGCTGCACGAGTACTACTTCGAGAACATGAAGAAGGGTTCGACGGCGACCGAACCCGAGAAGACCTCCGGCTTCTACCGGGCCGCCGAAAGCAGTTTCGGCTCTTACGACATCTGGAAGGCCGACTTCGTCTCGGTCGGCAAGATGCGCGGCGTGGGCTGGGCCGTCTGCTACCAGGACCCGGCCAACGGTCGCCTGTCGAACCACTGGATCACGCTGCACGAGACGGGCAACGTCTCCGGCTTCGCGCCGGTGCTGGTGATGGACATGTGGGAGCACGCCTTCCTCCTCGACTACAAGCCGGCCGAGCGCCCCAAGTACAAACAGTTGACACGCATGCGTAAGGTGGCCGACGACCCAGGCCGGGTGATTCATGATCCCGTTCGGCTGCGCGACCATGTCAGGTGCGGCAACGTCCGCGACTTGTTCGCGCAGTAAGCCGAGACAGTAGGCAAAACTGTGCCTGCGTTGCATCCTGCGCTCATGGGTAAGCCTCCTTCTCCCGGCTCCGTGACCTGACCCCTGTAGGGCGTTCACGCCAGTTGACGGAGGCTTTCTGAGAAAGACGCAAAAATTAATTCCTTCCGCGTCTGACCCCGGCTGAATGTTGCGACGGAACTGCGGCGACTATTGTCGGGCTAGGAACAGGCAAATCTTGTGATTCAATTCGTCGGCGGCCGGGGCGTCGTAGTTGCTCATGACGATGACCGTGTAGCTCCCGTCCCAGAAGATTCTCATGTCCGAGTTGATGCCCGAATTGGCCCCGCCACCGCCATGCCCTCGGACCTCTTTGCCGGACAAATTTTCCACGACGAACCCGTAGCCGTACTGGCCGGGGCGCGCCGCGCCGGTCATGGGCGTTTTCGCGGCGGTGATGAGTTCCGTCATCTTCGCGCTGAGGAGTTTGTGGCCGCGGCGCAGGGCCTGGGCGAATTTGAGCAGGTCGGGCGCCGTCGAGTAGCCGCCCCCGGCCGGGCTCCCTTTCCACGGCAGGAAGGCGATGTTTGAGCGGCGCGGGTCGACGCCGAGCGGGTCGTCCTCGAAGCGCCCATACCCGACGGCCAGGTTCGGCACTACTTCCGTCAGCTCGTAAGAGTCCGAGTCGAGCATCCCGGCGGGCTTGTAAATGTGCTCGCGGACGTAGTCGAAATAATTCCGGCCGGACACCTTCTCCATGATCGCGCCCAGCACGACGAACCCGGCGTTGCTGTAGCCGAAGCGCGAGCCCGGCTCGAAGCGCAGTGGCCGGTCGGCGAAAAGGCGGAAGTAGTCGCTCGGGTTCCGGTAGCGCTGGCGGTGCGGGCGGAACTCGGGGTGGTCGAAAAAATCGCCGAGCCCCGACGTGTGCGTGAGCAGGTGGTGGACCGTGATCTTCTCCGCCGCCTGTCGGTTCGGATATTCCGGCAGCAGCTTCGCCACCGTGTCTTGGAAGGAGAGCTTCCCCGCCTCGACGAGTTGCGCGACGGCGACGCCCGTGAACATCTTGTTCATCGAGCCGAGGTTGAACTTCGTGTCGGGCCGGTTCGCGACGCCGAACCCCTTCTCCGCCATCCCGTACGCACGGTGGAAGATGACGCGCTCGCCTCTGGCGACGAGCACCACCCCGGAGAAACGGTCTTCCGCCGCCTCCCGCCCGACGCGGCGCGCGATCTCTTCCACCGCCTCGGCCTCGCCCATCTTCGCCTCGGGCCAGGCGTCCCCGGTCTCGGCCCGCGGGTCGCGGGTGGGGAACATCCCGATCTCTGACAGCTTCCGGCCGGTCGGCCCTCTTAGGACGAAGAACATCCGCGCCCAGTGATTGCCGCGCCTGCTCCGCACGTCGAGGACTAAAAACCTCTCGCCGCTGTCGGGCGACACCTGCCCTACTTCGATCCCGCCGCTCTGGCGGTAGAGCTTTCCGAAATACGCTAACAGCTCTTCCGGCGGGGTCTGTCTGAGGGACTCGTCCGAGTAGTTCGCCCGGATGAAACCGAGCAGCCGCTGCTCGTCGCCGCTATTCAGCGCGTCGAGGAACAGCCGCGCGACTTGGCCGGCCGGCGTCGGAGGTAACTCCGCGCGGGTGGCTGCTTGCCCGTGGCCCGGCACGGCCCACGCCGGCTGAACAGCTACCACTAACGAAAGCAGGGCCGCCGCGAAAGGATGCCGCGCGAAGACCGCGGATGGTGCGTCCGGCTTCAAATGAAAACCTCCACTTCATCAGACCGGCGTGCGGGGCGGCCCCGGGAACTGATCGACAAGCACAGGGCGATTATCGCGCTCGCCTCTCGCGGAGGGGCGCCGCCCACGCGGCCGCCGATGGCGGTCAGCGCGCGCCGAAGTGCCCGTGAAAAAGGCCCTCCGGGTCGTACGTCCGGCGGAGCTCCTGGAGGCGCTGCCAGTTCGTGCGTCCGTATGAGCGCTCGGCTCGCGCCGGCCGCGCCTCGGCCGCGCTCGACGACGGCCTCCATCAGCCGGCGGCCGACGCCGCGCGCTTGTAGCTCAGGGTCGATGGTGATGGGGCCGACTCCGCGCACGGGGTCCCACTCCGAAAGGAAGTTGGAGCCGACGACGCGTCCGCCGCTCTCGGCGACGACGCCGAAGACCGCCGGGTCGTTGATGAAGAGGTGCGCGAGTTGCGCGCCGGCGTCAGCCGACGGGAAATCGGGCCGGAAGTTGTGCCGCTCGGCGACGCCCTTGAAAGCCTCGTAGATAATGCGCCCGCACGCCTCGGCGTCGTCGGGCGTGGCGGGCCTAATTCGTATTTCCATGGCTACCTCCTCCGCGTTACACTCACCGCTCGCGCCGGTCGCGCAGGCACTTTCGGACTTCGTCGTTACGCGCCATCAGAACTCCTCTGCCTACAACCTCCGCCGCTGTCTTTAACGCGCAATCGCCGGCCTTTTTAGCTCACGCGCGGCTTTGCACAAATTCACTCAACTTTCGCCCGGATTCATCCGCATTTCCGGGAGGTCGTGCAGTTGCTGGCGATCCAAGCCGCCGACGAGGCAAGACATATCGAAGTCTTTACCCGCCGGGCGGTGCTGCGAGGTGGCGAACTCGGGCTCTCGACCGTCAGCGACCAAGCCCCACTGAAATCATTGCTCGATGAGGCGGACTTCACCCTTGCCTCCTTCCTGCTT
The DNA here is from genome assembly GCA_030860645.1 of Acidobacteriota bacterium. Taxonomy (GTDB): domain Bacteria; phylum Acidobacteriota; class Blastocatellia; order Pyrinomonadales; family Pyrinomonadaceae; genus QHXN01. The sequence continues at coordinate 10,364 of JALZHT010000008.1, read as the reverse complement.
TCGGTCCTGGGCGAGGGCACGTTTTTAAACCTCCTGTGGTTTCTGCATGAACACGCGCCCGACCCCGTCACGCGCCGCGTGGCACAACTTGCGGCCCAGGATGAGGCCCGGCACGTGGCCTTCGGGATGGGTCATCTTCAGTATCAGATTTCTCTCTCCCCGGACACCCGGCTGCGCCTCGCCGCGGCCGTCAACCGCCGCCACGAAGCCCTTTCGCAGACCGCAGGGCTCGCCTTTTAAAGCCGGGGTTCACGGCGGGAGAGGCGGCCGCGCTCTCGGCGCTGCACACGCGCAATTTCATGTAACTAGCGCCTCTTCACGGCTTGAATTAATTCCCGCAGCACAACCTGTGCGCCGTGCCGCCGGTGATGCGTTTGTACAGTGGATACAATGTTTATTCCGTCTCCCAAACAAAATCTTAAAAAGTTATTGACTTAAACGCGCGACGGCAATATTGTGTTGCCGCGCAAAAGACAAACCGGCTTGGCCTCTCATCAGCCTGCGGTAACACAACGCCCCCGGAACTCAGGCCGAGCAGCATCCTCCACAGAAGTTCTCACCGGCGGAGTTCTTACCACCTCCGCCAAATCACAAAGGAGACCAACCATGAGTGATTGGATAAGCTACCTGCCCGATGGTGTCCAAAACCCTATTGTCATCGAACTCAGGCATCCTCCCAGCATGAGAGCAGACCGCCAGCAAGATGAGAAGTCGCGGGCGGAGGCGATTGCGCTGGTTAATGACAGCGAGTTCCTTGCGTCCAGAAAGCAAATCTGCCAGCAGCTCGGGGCAGACCATATTTCAGTCCTGACCATCCCGGTCGGCGGCGGCCCCGGCGGTGGCGGCGGCGTGGGTATTACGGTTCACTTACCGCCAACCGTCACGGGCGACCCCGCAAGCGCAGCGCAGGCCGTGTTGGAGTGGTTCGACTCTTCAAAGCTCGGCCAAATCTATCTGAAGCAGGGACAAAGCCACGGCCTGAGTAAAGCCGGGTTTGCGAAGATGGCTCACGGAAACAAGCGATATAACAAGCTTGCGGACATCGCAAACCTCAAGCCTGAGTACAAAGACGGCTACCAGCACAGTAAGGGGCACTGCGCCTGCCATTAATCGCTCTGGCATGGCGGCGGCACACGCCCTTTCCCATCGCCCCTTCGACAGAGGCGGGGGATTGTTCAGTCAATTTACTGCCTCTGAGCGGGCAATAGGTAAACTGCGTGTGCACGTGCGCGTTCGATGCTGGCCGGGCGGTCAGAGCAAATTGAAGGAGCGGGAAGACATTCTCAAACTGTTCTCTCTTCTCCTTTCCCGGTTGCTTAAAACATAGAATCCAGGGAGCAGATGAGACATGGCATTACTTGAGAAAAACGTGCCATTGACGAGGGAGGCCGTCGCCGCGCGGCGTCATCGGGCACAGACTGTCCAGTATGTGACGTTTAGCGTGAAGGCTCTGTATGGTCTGTCGCGCCAGAGTATGCGAATGCCGCTCAACGATGCTGAGTTTATTGATTCGGGCCAAGTCTGCGTCACGATTGATCCCGACGCCGACCCCTCTTGCAACACCGGCGTCGTCCAATACGCAGAAGAAAAGCTGACTGTGCGCTACGGAGTTCAGGCAGTTTTTCCCGGCCTCTACAAGTTAATCACTCAAGGAAACCATGAACCGAGCCTGCTGAATCCGGTCCGCGCTGTGGCAACCGACGAATGCACTTTGACCCCCGACCACGCAGGTTGGCGGGCATTAGGTTGCCTGGAGTTTTTACCCGGCTCCATCTGGGCGGGCGCGGCCGGCGGCTGAGACGGTCGCATAACCTCCAGTCTGGGGGACACTCTCGACGGACTAAAGCGGGGCCGCTCGGTTCAAGTAGCATACGATACAAGGTTCCTGATCAACTGGCCCGAACATCTGGGCGGGGGCACTGTCTACCTTGATCTTGAAGGGACGATGGTTCTCGCGCCGAGGCTCATTCTATAGATAGGCCGGGGGCAGAAGATTCTATAAGAAGCCTTCTGCCCCCGGCCGCCGTTTTACGCCCCTCACCCGGTCACTGACCGGTGCCTAAGTACACCTCTATGCTGCCGCATCTGACCAACGAGAACCCCTGGTTCACATTCCTTGTACATTTCAGAAATGTGGAGGACATGGAGCGGTTCGGCGGCGGCTCCTTCCTCCGACATTACAGCCGCGACGCTGCTGATTTTCAATCGAAGATGTGCTCGTTGCCGCCCGTCGTGGGTGGGGAAGTCGTTTTCGGGGCGGAAATCGCGTGGGGTGAGATAGTCGTTATTATGCGCATGCCTGACGCCATGATAGGGCCGGAGGCTTATAAATTTGTGTCGGACGCCCTGGCGTTGACAGTGAGACGCGGAGCCAGCGTCGTCGGTCTCGGCGCTTTAACCTCACCCGCGACGGGCGGAGGACTGAGCCTTCTACGCCACTTGCCGCCGAAAGTCACGCTTACCAACGGGAACGGTTATACGGCCGCCGTCGTGCGGCGAAACGTCGTCGAGGCGAGCGAGATTCTAGGGTTGGGCTGGCGCGCACGTGTGGCGGTGGTGGGGTGTACGGGTTCCGTCGGTGTTGCCGCCAGCCACTTACTGGCGCAGTCGGGGTTCGAGTTAACCCTGGTCGGGCGAAGCGCAAGGAGGGCGCAGCATCATTTGGGGGATATTGCCCCGCGAGCTAAATTCGCTGGAGAGCTTGCGGCGCTGCGCGAGGCGGATATTATCGTCTTACTGACCAGCGACCCCTCAGCCGGACTGATGCCTCATCACGTGAAGCCCGAAGCTGTGGTTATAGACTGCGCTCAACCGGCGAATATTGAGGGCGCAAATTTGGAGGAGTTTCGCCGCCGACAGATCACCGTCGTCGAAGGCGGCATCGTCAGGATACCGGGATACTCAAGCACGCTTGACCTGGGAGTATCGGACTGCACAGACACCTTCGCGTGTCTCGCAGAGACCTACCTCTTCGCACGTGAGGGAATCAGGGAACATTCCGTGGGCCGCCCGACGGCGGAGTTCGCGCTGAGGATGGAGCGCATCGCCGCACGACATGGCGTCAGCGCGCGCCCGTTGGGCGTGCCACAATCGTCCTGCGCGCTGGTGCCCTGACAGGGATATATCACACTTCACCGAACCGTTTCCTTCCTCCCCGTTGATGGAAAAAGACTCTATGAAACCAACCGACAAATGCATCGTCGTGATTGGAAAAGAGAGCACTGGTAAGTCTCAGCTTATTGCATCCCTCACCAACCGCCCGGCCTACGCTTCTAACTTTCGCGGCTCCACCGTCAATTGTGACATTTACCGGAACGGTGGTTATGCGTTCGTCGACACACCCGGCATTTTGCGCCAATCGGATACGCTCACCACCCGCGCCGCGCTTGATCAACTAAGAGATAATGATGTCGTCCTGCTGATTGTACAGGCCACGCACATTGATAATGATTTAGCCGATCTGTTACCTCTCGTAAAAGGGAAAAGCGGGTTGGTCGTGGTAACTTTTTGGGATAAGGTGCGTGTGAACGCTTCGGCGAGGCAAGCGCTCGAAAGGATAAGCAAAGAGAGCGGATTGCCTTTTATTCCCGTCGACGCGCGGCGACTGAGCCAGAATGAATACCAGTCTATTATCAGAACCCTCCAAACGCCCCAACACTTCATTCGCGAATGTATCCGGCAACAGGTCGGATGGAATATCGAGCCGCCCCCGACTTGGCTTGAGAGGCCCCACGTCGGCCCAATATTAGCTCTTCTACTACTCTTACTGCCCGCGGTTATCGCAGTCTGGGCTGCTAATACTTTCGCCGAATCGATCAATGCGGTAGCCCAAGCGTTGGTCACGCCGATGGCTGCGAGGCTCGACGGATTATCCTCTCTGCCCAAAGAAATCCTTATCGGGAATTACGGGTTTATGACCATGGGGCCATTGCTGTTCGTCTGGACAGTCCCCACCGTCTTACTTTATGCATTATTTCTTGGTTGTTATAAAGCGAGCGGCCTGATTGACCGGATAACATCAGCGCTCCACCCGGTGATGCGCCCTTTCGGTCTGAGTGGTCGTGACTTGGTGCGTGTCATGATGGGATTTGGGTGCAATGTGCCGGCAGTAATTAGCACCCGCGCGTGCTCAGTTTGCTCACGCCGCACTTGTGTTTCAGCCATCGCCTTTGGGTCCGCCTGTTCTTATCAATTCGGCGCTACTCTAGGCGTCTTCGCGGCAATCCACCTGCCGTACATGGTGATACCCTATCTTCTATATCTCACTCTGACCACTTTGCTCTATACGAGGTTGTCCGCCCCGAGAGAAGCGCGTTCCCGTCTCAATGTGTTGATGGTCGAAAGCCGCACTTTCCTCGTCTGGCCTCGTCCGTCCGAAATCTGGCGAGAATCGCGCGGCACCATCAGCCAATTCTTCCGTAGGGCGATACCCGTCTTTTATTTGATTACCGTCACCGCTTCAATCCTCAACTGGCTCGGTGTGATTGATCAACTGGCGGGTCTTCTCAGCCCCGTGCTGGCGATTTTCCACTTACCAGTCAACACGGCTTTACCCGTTCTGCTCGCCTCAATTCGGAAGGATGGCATCTTGCTTTTCGTCAGCCAAGATAACTTTGCGGCTATGACCCCCGGGCAAATCCTGACCGGCGTCTATCTGGCCGGAGTATTGTTGCCTTGTCTGGTTACGTGCTTAACAATCATGCGCGAGGAATCAGTAGGATTTATTTTTAAGCTGTTACATAGACAAGTTATTGCTGCCTGCTGTTTCACTCTGATCCTCGCATGGACTACTGCGCTTCTCGGTTGGTAAGGCTCCAAGCTTTCCGCGAGCGCGTCCCCGTCCCAACCTACCATGACAGCCTTTCCTTTCCCTTCGGGTGTTTTTATTCCTCGTCGTACGCGAGGAAGTTGACGGCGTTCTGCTCTAAGTTCTCCCGCCCGTGGTCGTAGCGCATGACCGTCTTCGGGTCTTCGTGCTTCGACATCATCTGCACCTGCCGGTAGGTGAGCCCCGAGTCGAGCGCCCGCGTGATGGCCGTCCGCCTCGCGCTGCGGCTGCTTGGCACGGGGCTGAGTATGCCGCACTACTCTACCCCGTCGCGCCGCCTCGCTCGACGTGGGCCTGACGCGTCTGAGCAACGTGGTGAAACACTGGGGCGAGAAAAAGTTTCAAAGTGAAACACGCCCGCGGCCTCACGGTACGGCCCCGCACTTCGTTTATTAACATTCGCATTATGGAACCCTCTGGCATATCAGTTGCTACGCCGGGTGCTTGGAACGTTTGCGGAGCGGTCACGTAGCGGTTCTCCTGGTTTCGGCTCTCAACCGGTGAGACCCTCAACATTCCCGGCGCGGTAGACGGCCTCACGCTATCCTCCGCGCAGAATGCCTCGGCGTAACAAGCAAAATCTAGGGGCCTGTGTCGGCGACGCGGCCGCATGGCACATACCTCAACCAGATAGCTCCCAGGAAGTCTCAAAGTGCGACGACCGGCCGTCCGGAGAATAGCCCGTTATCACCTTCCACTGAAGAGGCTTTCAGGGTGCGACAGCCGCCTCATTTTTCCTCAGAAAACATTCAGCATCCGTTTGTGTGCTGACGGCGGTGGGATTTAACCTCAAGGGAAGAATTTTTGAAGTGATGAGTACAACTCACCTTGTCTCGACCTCGCTCACTCGGTTAGTTCTGGTTCTCTCTTTCGTGCTCGCCCTGCCTTTGGCCGCCGGCACCCTTCAGAGCGCGCTGGCCGCCACGACGGGTGGCCTCGCCGAGGGCTCAAAACCGTCGGCGGAGGCGTCGCTCCCGGAAGCGTTGCCCTCTACGGAGGAAGACACCTCGGCCACGGTGGCGGAGCCGCTGACCACCACCGCGCCCGCGTCGAGCACCGAGACGGCTACCGCTCCCGCCGCCCCCCCGGCCGCTGAGGACGAACCTTCAGCCGCGCCCGCGTCCGAGCCGGGTGCTGATGCGGCGGAGACGTCTGAAGCGGAGGCAGCTTTCTCTTCTGTAGGGCCGACGCTGGCCGCGGCTGCCGCGGCGAGCGAGACGCAGCAGGCAGAGACACCGCCGGAAGGCCAGCCGCACCTGCTGATCCCGTCTGGGGCCATCTGGAAGTATTTGGACAATGGGACGGACCAGGGGACGGCGTGGCGCGAGCACTCCTTCAACGACGGCGCGTGGCTCTCCGGCAGCGCCCAGCTCGGCTACGGCGACGGCGACGAGAAGACCGTCATCGGCTACGGCCCCGACCCCGCCAACAAGCACATCACGACCTACTTCCGCCGCTCCTTCAGCGTGGCCGACGCCTCGGTCTACAAGTCGCTCAAGCTGAGACTGCTGCGCGACGACGGGGCGGTCGTCTACCTCAACGGCCGCGAGGTCTTCCGCAGCAACATGCCGGCCGGCGCCGTCAACTACAAGACGACGGCGGCCGCCGGCGTCGCCGACGCTAACGAGAAGACTTTTTACGAAAAGAAGATCGACCCCTCTTTACTTCTTTCGGGCGCGAACGTCGTCGCCGTCGAAGTTCACCAGGACGGCGGCGCCAGCTCCGACCTGAGCTTCGACCTTGAGTTCGTAGGCTCCACGGTCGTCCCCTTGGTGCCGACCGGGGCCGTGTGGAAATACCTGGACAACGGCTCCAACCAAGGCACGGCGTGGCGCGAGCCCTCCTTCGCCGACAGCACGTGGGCCTCGGGCCCCGCGCAGTTAGGCTACGGCGACGGCGACGAGAGGACGGTCGTCAGCTACGGCCCCGACCCGAACAAGAAGCACATCACCACCTACTTCAGACACGCCTTCAACGTCATCGACCCGGCGATTTACAAGGGGCTGCTCCTCAGGCTGCTGAAGGACGACGGCGCGGTCGTCTACCTCAACGGCAAGGAGATCTTCAGGAGCGGCATCGCCGGCGGCGGGGTCGTGACGAATACGACGCTGGCTTCTACCGCGAGGTACGAGACTACCTTCGGCGAAAAGCCGGTCGACCCGAACCTGCTGGTGAAGGGCACGAACGTGCTCGCGGTCGAGGTGCACCAGGACGGCGGCACCAGCTCCGACATGAGCTTCGACCTGGAGCTTCTCCCGACCAACCCGGCCGCCTTCGTGCCGATGGGCTCGGTCTGGAAGTACCTGGACAACGGGACGGATCAGGGCACGGCCTGGCGCGAGACTTCCTTCAGCGACGGGGCCTGGGCCTCGGGCCTGGGGCAGCTCGGCTACGGCGACGGCGACGAGAAGACGGTCATCAGCTACGGCACGGACCCGAACAACAAGCACATCACGACCTACTTCCGCCGCTCCTTCAGCGTCGCCGACCCGGCCGCCTACAAGTCGCTCACGCTCCGGCTGCTCAGGGATGACGGGGCGGTCGTCTACCTCAACGGGCGGGAGGTCTTCCGCAGCAACATGCCGGCCGGCGCGGTCGGCTACAAGACGACGGCCTCAAGCAACACCGGGCACGAGTCGCTCTTCCACAGGGCCGCCGTCGACCCCGGCCTCCTCCTTCGAGGGACGAACGTCGTCGCCGTCGAGGTGCACCAGGACTACGCCTCCAGCTCCGACCTGAGTTTCGACCTGGAGCTTATCGGCTCGAAGGAGACCCTGGCGGACTCGGACGGAATGTGGAAGTACCTCGACAACGGCACCGACCAGGGGACGGCGTGGCGCGAGCACTCCTTCAACGACGGCGCGTGGGCCTCGGGCAGCGCCCAGCTCGGCTACGGCGACGGCGACGAGCGGACCGTCGTGAGCTACGGCCCCGACCCGAACAACAAATACGTCACGACCTACTTCCGCCGCTCCTTCGGCGTGGCCGACGCCTCGGTCTACAAGTCGCTCAAGCTGAGACTGCTGCGCGACGACGGGGCGGTCGTCTACCTCAACGGCCGCGAGGTCTTCCGCAGCAACATGCCCGTCGGCGCGGTCGGCTACCAGACAGTGTCTCTCGAGAGCGCGGACTTCGGCGAAGAGTCTGCCTTCTACGAAACGACGATAGATGCGAGCCTCCTGGCGAACGGGACGAACGTGCTCGCGGTTGAGGTGCACCAGAGCAGCCCCACGAGCTCTTCCGACGCGAGCTTTGACCTCGAACTGCTGGCGGGTAATAAGCCGCCGACGGTCTCGCTCACCAGCCCGGCGGACGGCGAGAGTTTCGGCGCGCCCGTCAACGTCACGGTGAGCGCGAACGCCGCGGACGCCGACGGCACGGTCAGCAAGGTAGAGTTTTACGCGAACTCGAAATTAATCGGCACGGCCACCGCCAGCCCATACACCATCACATGGGGCAACGTCGTGGCCGGCAGCTACACGCTGACGGCCGTGGCGACGGACGACGCGGGGGCCACCGCCGTCACAGACTCTGTCAGCATGAGGGTCGAGCCGGCCGCCGCCAACCCGAACGCGCCGGCGCCGCCCCCGCTTGAGTCGTGCAAGGTGGCCGACGTCGTCGCCCTCGACCAGGCTTTCTATTACAACCGGCTGGGGGCGTTCAACCCGGCCGGCATGATCTACGCGCTGCGGCGCGACGTCGTCTCGGTTGACTCGTCGAAGGGCCTCGTCGAGGGCAACGTCCAGTTGCGCCCCGATAAACGCCCCCGCCCGCTCACCCTGCGGATGAACGTGGGCGACTGTCTGACCATCAAATTTCAGAACCTTCTCTCCCCCAGCCCGGCCGACGACAACCAGCCGGCGACGCGGACGGCGGGCGTGCACGTGATGGGCCTTCAGTTGGTGAATAACATTCTCGACGACGGCTCTCACGTCGGGGCTAACAACAGCAGCCTCGTCGCCCCCGGCGGCACGGCCACCTACACCTACTACGCCGAGCGCGAGGGCAACCACCTCTTCTACTCGACGGCCGCCACGACGGGCGGCGAGGGCGACGGCGGGCAGGTCACAATGGGCCTCTTCGGCTCGGTCAACGTCGAGCCGCGCGGCTCCGAGTGGTACCGCTCGCAGGTGACGGCCAAGGAGTTGGCGTACGCCACGACTGGGCGGACCCCCGCCAACCAGCCGATTATTAATTACGACGCGACTTACCCGGCGGGCCACCCGCGCGCCGGCCAGCCCGTCCTCAAGATTCTTGGCCCAGGCAACGAGATCGTGCACGGCGACCTGAACGCCATCATCACGGGGCCGAACAAGGGGCGCTTCCCGGCCGGCACCTACCGCGCCAACGACCGCGTCCCCGACCGCGACCAGCCGTTCCGCGAGTTCACGGTCGTCTACCACGACGAGATCAAGGCCGTGCAGGCTTTCCCGCAGTTCTTCGAAGACCCCGTGCTCTCGCACACCCTGCACAGCGTCCGCGACGGGTTCGCCATCAACTACGGGGCGGGCGGCATCGGGGCGGAGATTCTCGCCAACCGGCTCGGGGTCGGCCCGATGGCGAACTGCACAGAGTGCAAGTACGAGGAGTTCTTCCTCTCCGCGTGGGTCGTCGGCGACCCGGCGCAGATCGTTGACGTGCCGGCCAGCACGCAGATCGACGCGAACGGGCAGAAGATTCCCAATGCGCCGCGCGCGACGAAGGTGCTCTACCCGGATGACCCGTCGAACGTCCACCACTCGTACCTGAACGACCACGTCAAGATGCGCGTGGTGCACGCCGGGCCGAAGGAGCACCACGTCCACCACCTGCACGCCCACCAGTGGCTCCGCACGCCCGATAGCAACGACAGCAGCTACCTCGACTCGCAGGCCCTGGGGCCCGGCTACTCCTTCACCACCGAGATCGCACACGGCGGCTCGGGGAACCTGAACAAGACGGTCGGCGACTCGATCTTCCACTGCCACTTCTACCCGCACTTCGCGCAGGGGATGTGGGAGCTGTGGCGCACGCACGACGTGTTCGAGGCCGGGACCGAACTCGACGGCGCGGGCCTCCCCACCGACGGCGCGCGCAAGCTGCCCGACGCCGAGATCGCCGCCGGCACGCCCATCCCGGCCATCGTGCCCGTCCCGACCCTGGCGATGCCGCCGATGCCGACGGCCGCCTTCCAGGGCTACCCGTTCTACATCCCCGGCGTCGCCGGCCACCGGCCGCCGAAGCCCCCGCTCGACACCGTGGACGACGGCGGACTCCCGCGCCACGTCGTCACGGGCGGCACGTTCGAGGAGCACCACACGCGGCTTGACTTCAACAAGGAGCTGCTTACGGCCGTGGCGACCCCGCTCGACGAGGGCGGGACGGCCCCCGAGTTGGCCGCGATGCAGTTCCACGGCGCGCGCACGCACGCCAGCTTCACCCCGTCCGGCGCCGCCGCCAACTTCATCACCAACGGGCTGCCGCGCAAGGACGCGGCGGCCACCGGCGCGCGCAAGTTCGGCGCGCAGCCCGGCGCCCCCTTCGCCGACCCCTGCGT
>JALZHT010000825.1 GCA_030860645.1 Acidobacteriota bacterium | reverse complement strand
GCAAGATTCTGGGCGAGTTGCGCGGCGCGCTCACCGACGGGCAACTCGCCCTCTCCATCGTCGCGGGCGCGCGGCTGGAGACGCTGACGAACGAGTTGGGTCACGCGGCGGTCGTGCGCGCGATGCCGAACACGCCGGCGCAGATCGGCGAGGGCATGACGGCCTGGACGGCGACGCCGGAGGTCGGCGCCGGCCAGCTCGAAGTGGTGCGCGCGCTGCTCGGCGCGCTGGGGCGCGAGATGTACGTCGAGAACGAGAACATGATTGACATGGCGACGGCGCTCTCGGCGACGGGGCCGACCTACATCTTCATGATGATGGAGGCGCTCGTTGACGCCGGCGTCCACATGGGCTTCTCGCGCCACGTCGCGCAGGAACTCGTCACGCAGACGATGCTCGGCTCGGTGCTCTTCGCGCGCGAGTCGCACAAGCACCCGGCCGAGCTGCGCAACATGGTCACTTCGCCCGGCGGCACCTCGGCCGAAGCCATCTACCAGATGGAGAAAGGCTCGCTCCGCACCGTCCTCTCGAAAGCGGTCTACGCCGCCTACCAGCGCGCCGTCGCGCTCGGGCGCAAGTCTTAAAGAGAAGCAAAGGAGTCAAGATGATGCGACAAGCTATCGCCGCCGCCGTGTTGGTGCTGGCGGCCTCGACCGCCGCGGCGGGGCAGGCCGGCGCGCAGGCGGCGAAGGAAGAACTGGATCGCGGGGCGACGGCCTACCGCAGAGGCGATTTCGCCGAGGCGCAACGCCGTTTCGAGCGCGCCCTGGAGTTAGACCCGGCCAACAAGAACCTCCCGTTGTTCATCGCGCGCTCGATCCAGCAGCAGTACAAGCCGGGCGTCGCCGACCCCGAGAACGTCGCCAAGGGCATGCAGGCGGTGGCGGCTTACGAGAGGATTCTGGAGCGCGACCCGGCCAACGAGGACGCCTACCAGGCCATCCTCTACCTCCACGGCCAGATGAAGAATGAGGAGGCGTTGCGCGAGATGTTGTTGCGGCGCGCCAACGACGGCTCGGCCCCGGACGAGAAGCGCGCCGCGGCGCTGACCATCCTCGCCAGCAAGCAGTGGCAGTGCTCCTACGACATCACGGAGCTGAAGGAGAATAAGGAGACGCAGACGCCGGGCGAGAAGGAGAACAAGGAGAATAAGGAGAATAAGGAGACGCAGGCGCCGGGCGGGAAGGTGGTCGTGAAGTATAAGCGGCCCGCCGACGCCTCCGCCTTCCTCCGGGCGCAGCAGTGCGTCGCCGAGGGGCTGATCCTCTCCGAGCAGGCCACCCGGCTCGACCCGGACAACCCGAACTCGTGGTCGTACCGCGCCAACCTCCTGCGCGAGGCGTCGAAGCTGGCCGAGATGGAGGATGACAGCTACCAGAAGGCCGAGTACGACAGGCAATACGCGGACGCGCTTGAGAGGCACCGGGCGGCGAGCGCGCAGGGGCGGCACAAAACCGGGCCGCCCGTCGCGGGCGACGTGCCGCCCCCGCCGAGGACGCTGCCCCTCCCGGCCGAATCCGGCGGCGGGACTCCGCCACGCAGGAGTACCGTCGTCCCCGCCGGAGTGCTCAACGCTAAAGCGATCAGCAAGCCGGAGCCGGCGTACCCGCCGGCCGCGAAGGCGGCGCGCGCGCAAGTCGTGACGGTGCGGGTCAGGGTGGACGAGGAGGGCAAGGTGATCGAGGCGAACGCCGTGAGCGGCCACCCGCTGCTCCGTCCGGCGGCGGTCGAGGCGGCGCGCCGCGCGCGGTTTCCGCCGACCCTTCTCAAAGGGCAGCCGGTGCAGGTGTCGGGCGTGCTCACCTACCACTTCGTGCCCGAATGACACACGGCCCGGCGGGGCAGCGACGGTGAGACGCCAGGGATAACGTCTTTCACAAACCCGCGCCCTAAAACTTTGCGCGCCCGCGTCAGTTGAGCGCGCCGGCGCGCTCGGCCTCGTCGCCGAGGGCGAGGATTTCGCGGCGGATGGCGCGGCGCTCGTCGAGCAGTTGGCGGAAGAAGCGGCGCGAGGTGACGAAGAAGAGGAAGGCGCGCGTGCCGGCGACGAAGCGGTCGAACTCCTCGCGCGTGCGCAGCGCGGCGTAGCCGGCGAGCGGCGCGGAGAGGAGCGCGGCCAGCCCCAACCACCAGCCCGCGTAGGAGTAGACGGCCGCCGCCAGCAGGAGCCACGTCAGGGGGAAGAGGAGCATGGCGGCCATGATCTTGAAGGTCGAGAGCACGTCGTCGTAGCTCTGCGAGAGCTTGGTGGCGAGCAGGCCGGCGAGCTTGTAGGCCGGGTAGTGCGCGAGCGCGCCGGCGAGCGCCGCGGGCGCGAGCAGGGCGAAGAGCAGGCCGCGCGAGAGCAGGTGCCACGGGC
>JALZHT010000824.1 GCA_030860645.1 Acidobacteriota bacterium | reverse complement strand
GGCCGACGCCGTCCGCCGCGTGCCCTCGCTCGAAGACTACCTCGACCACGACCCGCTGCACGTCGCCTTCTCGGGCGGCTGCGCCGCGATGGAGCGGCTGGCCGAAGAGATGCGGCGCGAACTGGGCGCGGCCGTCAAGCTCCTGCTCACGCTCTACCCGAAGCCCGACTTCGCGCTCCTCGACGTGCTCCACCCCGAGGCGTCGAAGGGCGCGGGCCTCGCGGCGGTCGCGGCCGAGGGGGGGCTGGGCGCGGAAGAGGTGATGGCCGTCGGCGACAACTTCAACGACCTGGAGATGATCGAGTACGCCGGCACCGGCGTCCTCATGGGCAACGCCGACCCGAGCCTGCGCGACCGCGGCCGATTCCACCTGACGGCCTCGAACGACGAGGACGGCGTCGCCGAGGCAATCGAACGTTTTGTTCTCAGAGAAAGTTATCAGTAATCAGTCGTCAGTGTGTCGAGTGGGGTGAGCCATGACGCTTTTAACCTGCCCGCCCGTCAAAGAGATTTAACTGATGACTGATGGCTGATGACTTGAAAGGATTTTTTATGGCTAACCGAATCGCGAACATCAAGACGAACCTGGGCACGATCCGCTTCGAGCTGCTCGAAGACGAGTCGCCGAAGACCGCGGAGAACTTCCGCCTGCTGGCCGAGGCGGGCAAGTACGACGGCGTCATCTTCCACCGCGTCATCAAGGGCTTCATGATCCAGGGCGGCGACCCGACGGGGACGGGGCGCGGCGGCCAGTCGGCCTGGGGCGGGCGCTTCGCCGACGAGATTAACCGCTCGTCGGAGTTGTACCGCGGCCCCTACACGAAGGGCACCGTGGCGATGGCGAACGCCGGGCCGAACACCAACGGCTCGCAGTTCTTCATCATGCACGCCGACACCCCGCTCCCGCCCAACTACACCAAGTTCGGCCGCGTCGTCGAGGGCCAGGACGTGGTCGACAAGATCGCGACGACCCCGACCCGCGGCGAGCGCCCCGTCACCGATGTCGTGATGGAGAAGGTGGCGATAGAAGAACAGCAGTAAAAAAGTTTCGGGTTGCGAGTTAAGGGAATTTTTGATTTGCGATTGGCGATTGAAAGCACAGGCCGCCCGTCTTCCAATCAAAAATCAAAAATCGCAAATCTAAAATCCCTTGTTTCAGAGGGGCGCGGGCACGCTGTGGTTGACGGGGCCGTGGCCGCGCCCGAGGCCCGGCGCGCGGCGGATGGCCTCGGTGACGAACTGCTTGGCGGCCCCGACCGACTCTTCGAGCGTCATCCCGCGCGCGAGGCAGGCGGCGATGGCGGCGGCGAGCGTGCAGCCGGTGCCGTGCGTCGAGGTCGTCTCGATGCGCTCGGCGCGGAAGAGGGAGACGCGCCCGCCCTCGTCGAGCAGGTCGAGCGCCTCGGCCGTCAGGTGCCCGCCCTTGACGAGCACGGCCCGCGCGCCCATCTCGCGCAGGCGGGCCGCGGCGCGGGCCATCCCCTCCTCGTCGCGTATCGCCAGCCCCGTGATGCGCTCGGCCTCGGGAATGTTGGGCGTGACGACGCGCGCCAGCGGCAGCAACTCCCGCTTCAGCGCCCCGAGCGCCTCGTCGTCAATCAGGTCGTAGCCCGAGGTCGAGCGCACCACCGGGTCAACGACGGGCGCGGGCAGGGCCTCCTCGCGCAGCAGCCGCGCGACCTCGGCGATGACCTCGCGCGTCGGCAGCATCCCCGTCTTCATGCCGGCCACGCGGAAGTCTTCGACGACGGGCAACACCTGCCGGCGGACGGCCTCCGCCGTCTGGTGCGCCGCGCCGAAGACGCCGGTCGTGTTCTGGTAGGTCAGAGAGGTGACAGCCGCCGCTGCGAAGCAGCCGAAGGCGGTGAACGTCTTGATGTCGGCGACCACGCCCGCCCCCCCCGAAGGGTCGAACCCGGCCACCGTCAACGCCACGGGCGGCGCGTTCGGTTCGTCGGAACTCATAGCTGCAAAAGACCGTGAATCGTGAATCGTAAACCGTTTGAGCCGCCGCCCGACTTACGATTTACCACTCACGTTGAGAGTATCTCAACCACGATTCACGATTGACGGCCTTCATTCTCCACGGCGCTGACGGCGGCCGCAAGGTCGGGGGCGTCGGCGAAGAGGCGGATGGCGGCGACGCCGCGCGCGCCGGCCGCGAAACAGGCGCGCGCGTTCTCAAGGGTGACGCCGCCGAGGGCGACGACGGGGAAGGGGGCGAGGGCGCGGGCCGCTTGGCCCAGTATTTCGAGGCCGAGGGGCGGGCCGTAGGCGCGCTTCGAGGGGGTGTCGAAGACGGGGCCGAAGAGCGCGAAGTCCGCGCCCCCGTCGCACGCCGCGCGCGCCTCTTCAATGG
>JALZHT010000823.1 GCA_030860645.1 Acidobacteriota bacterium | reverse complement strand
GCGCGCAGCCGCAGCCGGCCGGCGCGGCCGCGGCCGTCCCGATCTCGGAGCAGGCGCTCAACGCGGAGATTCAGCCGCTCGACGGCGCGCCGTTCCGCCTCTCCGACTTCAAGGACAAGGTCGTCGTGCTCGACATCTGGGCGACGTGGTGCGGCCCCTGCCGCTACGAAATCCCGCACCTCGTCGAGATCAGCAAGGGGTTCGGGGCGAAGGGCGTCGAGGTCATCGGCCTCACGCTGGAAAACCCGCAGACCGACGAGGAGAAGGTGCGCGACTTCGCGCGCCAGTTCAAGATCAACTACAAGCTCGGCTGGGCGCGCGCCGACGTGGCGCAGGAGTTGATGGCCGGCCGCGGCAACATCCCGCAGACCTTCATCATCAAGGACGGCAAGATCGTCAAGCGCTTCATCGGCTTCAGCCCCGACCGAAGCCCCGCCATGATGCTCGCCGCCATCGAAGAGGCCACGGGCACGACGAGTGGCGACTGAAAAGAAGATGCCGGGGGCTAGACGCCGGGGGCTGGTGAGTCATCTTGCTTTTCACCAGCCCCCGCATCTTCTTTTACTGATGTTGTCGTTGCTCGTCGCGTTCGCGCTCGCCCTCCTCGCGCAGCTCGCGGCCCTCGCGCTCGACCTGGGCGTCGCCGAGGCCCTGCCCGACGGCCTCGCGGGCGCTGCCCTCGATGCGCTTCATCTCGGCCTCGACGCGCCCCTCGACCTGGTCGACGGGCGCGGCCTCACCGGTCTCCTCCTGCGTGACGAATCCTTGCTTGTTGTCCTCTGCCATCTCCGGTTCACCTTTCGATAAGAGCGTCCGCGGGGGATTGATGCGCCGCATCGTCGCACTGTTGTGGCCCGGCGGTCAAATCGGTTGCCCGCCGCGCGGGCTTGACTTATACTGCGCGCGCACAGCAACCCCCGCCGGCCGCCTTCTCCCCCGTCCGGTCGTCTGTGACAAGCTAGAAGAGGTTCCCCCGACATGTCTGATGAACTGAGTCGTCTCCTGCGTAACGGCCACGAGATTATCGTGCGCGACTGGGCCGAGAAGGTCAGCGCCGACCGGCGCGTCAACTCCGCCGACAGACTCTCCTACCTCCAACTCGTAGACCACATCCCGCAGATCGTCGAGGAACTGCGGCGCGCGCTCACCGAGGAGCCGCCCGAGGGGCGGATGCTGCGCCAGGGCGCGGAGCACGGCCGCCAGCGCTGGAAGCAGGGCTACGAGCTGAAGGAGGTCGTGCGCGAGCTGACGCTTTTGCGCGCCACGCTCCTCGAATTCTTCGACCGCTACCGCGGCGCGCTCCGCTTCCAGACCAACGAAGAACTCTCGCGCTCCTACCAGAAGATTAACGTCTTCATAGACGACGAGATTTACAAGACCGTCGAAGCCTTCCTCGACGCCCCGCACAACGCGCAGTCGAACTGACGGCGGCGCAACGGACAGGGCCGCGGGCGGTAGCGGGCGGGTCGGAGTTACTTCAAAGACTTCTCTGACGTAACTCCGACCCGCCCGCTACCGCCCGCGGCCCTGTCCGTTGCGGCGCTTGACTCTGAAGTCGGCTCCAGGGTTTACAATGTCTCCCATGATGAAAGCGTCACAGAATTTGGCGGGGGGGCGCGGGCTGCGCATCGGCGAGGTGGCGAAGGCTTCGGGCATCGCCGTCGAGACGCTGCGGTTCTACGAGCGGCGGGGGCTGCTCGGGCGGCCGCGCCGCACCGGGGCTAACTACCGCGTCTACGACGAGGCGGTGCTCGAACGCCTCGCCTTCATCCGGCGCGCGCAGGCCGTCGGCTTCACGCTCGACGAGATCGGCGAGATTCTGGCCGAGAGCGCCGGGGGGCGTCGGCCCTGCCGCCACGTCCGCGAGGCGGCGCGGCGCAAGCTCGAAGAACTCGACCGCCGGCTGTCGGAGCTGCGCCGCTACCGCACGGAGCTTGCGCGCACGCTCCAGGAGTGGGACGAGCGCGGCGAGGAGGAGGGCAGCGTCTGCGGCCTCATCGAGCACAGCACCCTGACTTCGCCAGAGTCGCCCGCCGGCGGGTGGCCGCGGGCGCGGCGGGGCCGGCACGGCTGAGTTAAGAAGAAGATAGAAGGCAGAAAGCGGGGGAGGCGGGTTTGGCAAAGCGGTAGTCGCCGCCTCCGGCCCGGCGGTTCAAAGAAGGTTTTCTACTGCTTACTGCTTTCTGACTACTGCCTGCTGCCGCCCGGTTGCGCCGCCGGCCGCGCTGGGGTTTAATTCACTCGCGGCGCGGGAAAACGGTTCCGCCCGCATTACCTGAAGAGATGAGTCGCCGTCTACTCAACGCCTGCGTCGCCGCCGTCCTGACTCTGGGCGGCTGGGCCGGCGCGCTCGCCTCGGT
>JALZHT010000157.1 GCA_030860645.1 Acidobacteriota bacterium | reverse complement strand
GGCCGGGGACGTGCGTGAAGATGGTGTCGCCGGACTGCGAGTGGTAGACGGCGCCGCCCTTGAGGTAGCCGCCGACGGGGACGCGGATGACGACGGGGCACTTCCAGTCGCCGCCCGAGCGCCAGCGCATCAGCGCCAGCTCGTTCCTGATCTGGTGGTAGGCCGGCCAGATGTAGTCGAAGAACTGTATCTCGACGACGGGCTTGAGGCCGCGGGTCGCCATCCCGACGGCGCGGCCGACGATGTTGGCCTCGGCCAGCGGCGAGTTGAAGACGCGCGCGCCGCCGAACTTGCGTTGGAGGTTGGCCGTCACCTTGAAGACGCCGCCCTTGCCCTTGACCTTCCCCAGGTTCTCCTCGCGCGAGCAGTCGGCCACGTCCTCGCCGAAGACGACGACGCGCGGGTCGCGCGCCATCTCCTCGTGCAGGCAGCGGTTGATGAGGTCAACCATCGTCCCGGGGTTGCCCGAAAGCTGCTGCCCTAACTCGGCCTCGTTGTCGAACCCGGCCGAGGTCGGGTCAACGTCCGGCGAGTAGACGAACCGCGTCGCGGTCTCCGGCTCGGGCTGCGGGCTGGCGAGCGCGGCGTCGGCCGCCTCGTTGACCTCGCGGTCAACCTCGTCCTTGAGCTGCTGCAACTCCTCCTGCGTGACGAAGCCCTCCTCGACGAGGAGCGCGCCGAAGCGCTTGACGGGGTCGCGCTCGGCGTCCGAGGTGCGCTCCTCGTCGGGGCGGTAAAGTTTCTCGTCGTCGGAGAGCGAGTGCGAGTAGGGGCGGATGACTTTGGCGTGGACGAGCGCCGGGCCTCTGCGCTGGCGGCAGTAAGCGACGGCGCGCTTCAGCGTCTCGAGCGACTCGACCGGGTCGGTGCCGTCGCACTTCTGGAGGTAGAGGTCGGGGAAGCCCGCGACGAGCCGCGACACGTCGCCGCCCGCCGTCTGCACCTCGACGGGGACGCTGATGGCGTAGCCGTTGTCCTCGACGAGGAAGAGGACGGGCAGTTTCAGGTTGCTCGCCGTGTTCAAAGCCTCCCAGAACTCGCCCTGGCTCGTCGTGCCGTCGCCGGTGGAGCAATAGACGACCTCGTCGCCGCGGAAGCCGACGACCTTGTCCCTGATCTCCTCGATGAGGGTCGCGCGGTAGCCGGCCTCGGCGCAGCCCGTCGCCTGGAGGAACTGCGTGCCCGTGGGCGAGGACTGCGAGACGATGTTGAGGTTCTTGTGGCCCCAGTGCGAGGGCATCTGGCGGCCGTGCGAGTTGGGGTCGGCCTCCGCGCCGACGGCCGAGAGGAGTTGTTCGAGCGCGGTCATGCCGAGCTGGAGGCAGAGGGCGCGGTCGCGGTAGTAGGGGTAGAACCAGTCGTAGCCGGCGCGCATCGCCACGCCGGCCGCGACGAGCACGGCCTCGTGGCCCGCGCCCGAAATCTGGAAGAAGATTTTGTTCTGCCCCTTGAGCTGAATCTCCTTATCGTCCAGTCGCCGCGACAGGTACATCGTCCGGTAGATGCCCACCATCTCGTCGCGCCCCAAGCCCCGATACTCGCGCGCCTTCACTTCGGTCGCCATGATTACGAATCTCTCCTGCTTACAAACTCAGATCTTAATTCTCAACAACAACTCGCCGCGGCTAATCTCGAAGTGTGCCGCCACGTCGTCGAGTATGGCCGCGAGCGTGCCGACGCGCAAAGGGTCGTGCCGCGGAATCGACACGTGATGTTCACCGTTCTCAAGCGTGGTCAGGCGGAGGTGGCTGCCCGTCTGCCGCGTGACACCGTAGCCGAGAGCCTTAAGTGCCTTCGCGAGTTCCTCGCCCGAAACGTCGCGCGGCAGCTTCACGCGGCGAAAACTTCTTCGCGGACGAAGTGGAGGCGGATCAGGCGCGGGCCTTTCCCCTCGTCGAAATGGCAGCGCACCGCGTCCCGCACCATCTCGCGCAGACCCTCCACGTCGTCCGCCTCAGTAAAGATCGACTCACCGAGCGCGCGCGCCGTGTAACCGCCTTCCGGCGCTTCCTGAACAAGGAAAATCAGCTCGTCCATAAGCCGTTAGTCTTCTAACTCCGCCTCAATCGCGAACCTATAGTCCTGCGCCATCGAGGGGTGTCCGTGGGCGAGGGCGACCTCGGCCCCTTTTTCATAAGCCCGGCGGGCGGCGTCGGGCCGGCCCGTCTTGAGGTAGGCCGAGGCCAGCATGCCGTAGGCGTTGCCCTCGTCGTCGGCGCGCTCAAGGTACTCGGTGAGCGTCTCGATCACGTCGTCGAAGCGCCCGGCCTTCTCGTACTCCTTCGCCAGCCCGAACCTGACCGCCGTGTTGTCGGGGTCGCTGTCGAGCATCATGCGGAAAATTTCGATGCGTGACGTGCCCATAAGCTTTCGCAGTTTCGAGTTTCAAGTTTCGAGTTAAAGACCGTCTGCTTCTTAACTCGAAACCCGCAACCCGAAACTTTATTTCCCGATGATCAGCTTGGCGATGGTCTGCAACTGCATGTTGGACGTGCCCTCGTAAATGGCGCCGATCTTGGAGTCGCGCCAGAGCTTCTCGACGGGGTAGTCCTTGACGAAGCCGTAGCCGCCGTAGAGTTCGACGGCTTTGGAGGAGACGGCCTCGGCGACGCGCGAGGAGTAGAGCTTCGCCATCGCCGCCTCCTTGACGAAGGGGAGGCCGGCGTCCTTGAGGCGCGCGGCGTTGTAGACCATCAGGCGCGCGGCCTCGATCTGCGTCGCCATCTCGGCGAGCTGGAACTGGACGGCCTGGAACTGGTTGATCTGTTTCCCGAACTGCGCGCGCTCGGCCGTGTAGCGCAGGGCGTGCTCCAGCGCCCCGCGGGCCAGCCCGATCATCTGCGCGCCGATGCCGATGCGCCCCTCGTTCAGCGTCTCGATGGAGACCTTGTAGCCGCGGCCGACCTCGCCGAGGACGTTCTCCTTCGGCACCTTGCAGCCGTCCAGAATGATCTCGGTGGTCGAGGAGGCGCGGATGCCGAGCTTGTTCTCCTTCTTGCCGACGGCGAACCCCTCGAAACCTTTCTCGACGACGAAGGCCGTGATGCCGCGGTAGCCCTCCTCGGGCCTGGCGTTGGCGAAGACGACGAAGATTTCGGCCTCGTTGCCGTTCGTGATCCAGAGCTTCTGGCCCGACAGCTCGTAGTGGTCGCCGCGGTCTACGGCGCGCGTCTGCATGGCGAAGGCGTCGGAACCCGACCCGGCCTCGGAGAGCGCGTACGCGCCGACCGCCTCGGAGGCCAGGCGCGGCAGGTATTTTTTCTTCTGCTCGGGGCTGCCCCAGCGGATGAGGGCGTTGTTGACGAGCGTGTTCTGCACGTCCATCAGGACGCCGACCGAGGGGTCGACGCGCGAGAGTTCCTCGACGCCGATGATCGCCATGAAGAAGGACGCGCCCGTGCCGCCGTACTCCTCCGGCGTCTCGACGCCCATCAGCCCGAGGTCGAAGAGCTGGCGGACGATGACCGGGTCCATCTTGGCGTGCTCGTCCATGCCCTCGACGCGGGGCCGAATCTCGCCCTCGGCGAACTCGCGCACCGAGGCGCGGAACATGTTCTCGTCCTCGGAGTAGACGGTCAGCGGGCCGCCCGAGACGCTCTCTGCTGCTGCTTTACTCATGGCTTTGACTCACGGGATTGGGATTGAAGCCTTAACGCCGTAGCATCGCTCAACCGCGCGCCTTTGGTCAACTCTCCGGAAAGCGGCGGCCCGCGGGCAGCAGTCAGTAGACAGTAGAAAACCTTCGCCGGCGGGCGTTAATGGCGTCTGCGACGACGCCCGCCGACGAAGGTTTTTCTCTACCGGCTACTGACCACCGTCTACTCTCTTCAGTAGACCTCGACTTCCGTGATGCGGCTGTGGCCGCCGAGGGCCTTCGTGACGAGGACGCGCACCCCGTGGGTCGTGACGGCGGGGAAGGTGATCCGCCGCCAGACCTTGTCGTTGCCGGTGATGACGCCGTTGGGGAGGTCAACCCAGCCCGAGCCGTTCCAGTATTGCGCGCGGAAGTCGACGAGGGCGTAGTTGTTCGAGACCAGCGTCGCGGTCGGCTCGACCGGCGCGGCGAAGTCGTCCTGGAGGCCGAAGACCGACAGCTCGGTGATCTTCTTCGGGCCGTTGAAAACGATTTCGAGGATATCGGGGTAGGCGTTACGGGTGGCGTCCGTCCAGGCGCTCCCGGTTGTCGGGTCTGTGCCCCAGTGCAGCCCGCGGCGGTCGCCGTTGATGGCCGCCAGCGGGTGGCGGGCGGCGTCGAAGGCCGAGGAGGCGAGCACGTCGGCCCCCTGCGCGGCGGCGGCGTGGTTGATGCGCGGCGACCCGCCGGAGGCCGGCCCCCACGCCTCGACCTCGACGACGCGGCCGTGGCCGCTTAGTCCCCGCTTGACGAAGACCCGCAGCTTCGTCATCGAGAGCGGCGCGAATGAGAGCTTGCGCCACACCCGGTTGTTGCCCACGATCACGCCCCCCGGCACGGCGACCCAGGCCGAGCCGTTCCAGTACTCGACGTTGAAGTCGGCCAGGCCGTACGTCGTGAACGTCATGGCCGGGGTCGGCTCGGCCGGCGCGGTGAATTCGTCCTGGACGCTGAAGACCGACACCTCCCGAATCGTCCGGCGGCCGGCGAACTGCACTTCGAGCCAGTCGGGGAAGACGTTCGTCGTCGCGTCGTGCCACCCGCCGCCGGTCGAGGGGCTGCTGCCCCAGTGCAGCCCGCGGCGGTCGCCGTTGATGGCCGCCAGCGGGGCGCGGCCCACGTTGAGGTAGGAGGAGGCCACGGCCGTCGCGCCGTTCGAGGCGCGCGCGTGGTTGACGTAGGGGTACAGCGCGAAGTTGGCCGTCTGGTTGGCGAAGAGGCTGGTGAAAGAACTGCGGGACGGCGCGGCGTCGGCCGCGTTCGGCGCGGGCGTGACGGTGTAGTCGCCGCCCGCGGTGAGGCCCGCGAAGGCGTAGTCGCCGTTGGCGTTCGTCGTCGCCGTGGCGCTGTGCGTGCCGGAGAGGGTGAGGGTCACGCCGGCCCGCCCGACCCCGCCCGTCGTCACGCGCCCGCCGATGGTGTAGGTGATGGGAGTGCCGGCGAAGTTGGCCGTCCGGTTGGCGGCGAGGCCGTTGAAGGTGAGCGCGGCCGGGGTGAAGAAGTAGCCGGGCCGCGCCGGCCTGACCGTGAAGTTGCCGCCGCCGATGAGGTTCGGGAAAGAGTAGTTGCCGTCGGCGTCGGTCGTCGCCGCGCCGCTCTGAGTGCCGGAGAGCAGGAGGCTCGCGCCGGCGAGGGGCTTGCCGGCGATGTCTGCCAGGCGGCCCGCCACGCTGTAGCGCAGCGGCGTGCCCGCGAAGTTCGCCGTGCGGTCGCCGTTCGGGGTCGCGAAGGTCTGCGCCGGGGTCGCGGGCGTGAGCGAGACGCTGGGGCTGACCGTGTAGACGCCGCTCGTCGGCAGGTTGCGGAAGCGGTAGTGCCCGTCGGCGTCGGTGAAAGCCTTGACGGTCTGAGAGCCGGTGAGGAGCACGGTCGCGCCCGCCACGCCGGCCCCTTGCTCGTCGGTGACGCGCCCCGCGATGTCGAAGGTCGGCGCGGGCGCCGTGTCGAGGTAAGCATTGAGGGCGTCGCGCTGCGCGGAGGCGCAGGCCGCGTCGTCGTCGCACCGGAGGATTCGATCCGACCAGTAGAAGTGCGCCGCGGCGTCCGGGTCGCGGCCCGCGACGGAGTTGAACTGCCGGCGGACGTACCAGACGGGGTCGTCCTCGGGCGCCGTGTTGATGACGCGGGTCGTCTGCGCCAGCGAGGCGAGTTCCTGGTAGATGGAGTTGACGACGGTCATGCGCCGGACGGTCGCGTCGGCGCGCAGGCGCGTGGCCGACGCCTCGGTGCGGATGCGGTCGAGGATGACGTGGCCGGCGTTGAGGGCGCGGATGGCCGAGTCAGCCCGGCGCGTCCAGCCGTAGCGCGAGTCCTCGACGAGGATGCCGCGGGGGCCGCTGAGGAGGTGTCCGGTCGACCCGAAGTTCGTGACGTTCATGTGCAGCCCGGTGATGTAGAAGAGGTCGACGGGCACGTACGGCGGCGGCCCGTTGGCGGGCAGGCAGGTGAGGCCGATGAAGCCGCCCTCGTCGAGGAACACGTGGCGCATGACGACCTCGCGGCGCGGCGAGTCGGGGGTGACGGGCGCGGGGTTGCCGACATTGACCCACGAGTAGGGCGGGCCGTAGCTGGTCTTGGTGAACAGCCCGGGGCGCTGACCGTAGTCGAGGAAGACGACCTCCGTGAGCGCGACGCTCTTCCACTCCGAGTTCTGGACGATGGGCACGCTGACGGCGCTGCTGCCGGCGTTGCCGAGGAACTTGCTCTGCTCGATGCTCAGGCCGCTGCGGCGGGCGCGGACGATGGCGTGGCCCCTGGTGAGCGTGAGCAGCCCGTAGAACTCGCAGTGGCGGAGTGTCGCCGCCTCGACGCTTTCCAGCGCGAGCGTGGTGACGGCGTCAGTCCACACGCCGGGGGTCCCGACGAAGGCGATGTCTTTGACGAGGAGGCTCTGAAGCCCCTGGAAGCTGAGGGCGATGTGCTGCACTCCCGTCCGCGGGTGGAACTCCGAAACGAGGCCGAGCGAGCGGCTCAAAACGTCGCCCGCCGCGGTGACGTCGATGGTGGCGTCGGACGGGACGCCCTGAATCGTCACGGAGGAGGCAAGCCCCGTGAACTCCTTGTGCACGGGCGAGGCGATGACGTAGCGGCCGGCGGGCACGGTGAGCGTCCCGCCGCCGGCGGCGCCCAGCGCGTCGAGCGCCCTTTGCAGGGCCGGCCCGTCGTCGGTCACGCCGTCGCCGACGGCCCCGAAGTCCCGGAGGT
>JALZHT010000822.1 GCA_030860645.1 Acidobacteriota bacterium | reverse complement strand
CGCGAAGACCGTGTAGAAGTCGGCGACGCCCGCGTTCGAGATGAGGTGCTTGCGGCCGTTGATGAGGTAGCTGTCGCCCTCGCGCCGGGCCTCGGTCTGGACGTTCGAGGCGTCGGAGCCGGCCTCCGGCTCGGTGAGGGCGAAGGCGGCGATGGCCTTGCCGGCGCGGGCGCGGTCGAGCCAGAAGTCGCGGACGTGCTCGGGGGCGGCGAGGGAGACGGCGTAGGTGCCGAGGCCCTGCATGGTGAAGGCGAGGTCGGCCGTCGCCGAGTGGTAGGCCAGCGCCTCGCGCACGACGCAGAGCGCGCGCGCGTCCAGGGCCGCGCCGGGGCGCGCCACCGAGTAGCGCAGGAGGTCGGCCTGCGCGAGCAGGGCGAGCAGTTCGCGGAAGTGCGCTTCCGGGTCGCCCGCCTCCTCCGCCCCGGCGCGCGGCCCGATCTCCCGCGCGGCGAAGTCCGCCACGCCGTCGGCGAGGCGCGCGTGCCCCTCGTCGAAGAAGGGCGTCTCTGCGATGAAGGCGTCGCGCGGCATAAGGAAATTTTTGATTGGCGATTTTTGATTGGCGATTTAAAGCGGCGTGACCGCCGTCTTCAACCGCCAATCAAAAATCTAAAATCGCAAATCCTCCTCACTCGATGCCGAGAATCTTCCCGGACTTGCGGTGGACGCGGAGCGTCCTGGCGGGGCGGCCGGCGGCCGGCTCCTCCCTGAAGAGGACGGCGCCGCCGCTGACCTCGGGCGGGCCGAAGGAGTCGAACGCCCCCTCGCCGCCGCGCCCGTAGAGCCGCCGGTGCCTCCAGACGAACAGGCCCGTCCGGAGGTCAAGCTTGGCGACGAAACCGAAACCCGTCAAGTAGAGGTGCGCCCCGTCGCGCAAGGGTTGTCCGACGTTGAAGGCCGGGAGGTCTGCCTTCCAGCGCGCCCGCATCGAGGGCTGTTCGAGCCGCGCGACGAGGCCCGCGCCGGTCTCGGCGTCTCGCACCCCGCAGACGAGCACGACGTTGTCGTCGTACTCGGAGAAGTAGACGCGCTCGATCCAGTCGGTGCCCGCGAGTTGCAGGTTGAAGAGGCGCACCTCGTCATCCTTCGTCCGCCGCCCCGCGCCGTTGCGCGCGACGCGGTAGCGGTAGCCCGACAGCTCGAACTCGAAAGCCTCCGGCTCGGCTCGCCCGCCCGGCGGGGCCTCGGGAACCTGCCGGGCGCTCTCGAACAGGTGAGGTGAATTCTGCCCCGGCGTCGTCGGTTGCGCGACGGCGCAAGCCGCGAGGAGCAGTGTGAAGAGGAAGGCGCGCGGGTGACGCATAAGAAGAATTAAGAACTAAGAACTAAGAACGAAGGATGCCGATTCTTAATTCTCAATTGAATTTTGGTTCGCGCTTCTCCATGAAGGCGCGGTAGGCCTCGCCGTAGTCCGGGTGCTGCATGCAGAGGGCCTGCGCCTGCGCCTCCCATTCGAGCGCGGTGTCGAGCGAGACATCCATTTCGCGGTTCAGCATCTCCTTCGTCACGCCGAGCGCGAAGGCGGGGCCGCGCGCCAGCCGCTCGGCCAGCGCGCGCGTCTCCTCCTCCAACTCCTCGGGCGCGACGACGCGGTTGTAGAGGCCCATCGCCAGCGCCTCGCCGGCCGTCACGAAGTCGCCCGTGTAGAGCAGCTCCGTCGCCTTCGCCAGCCCGACGAGCCGCGGCAGGAGGTGCGCCGCGCCCATGTCCGCGCCCGACAGCCCGACCCGCACGAAGAGGAAGGCGATGCGCGCCTCGGTGCTGGCGACGCGCAGGTCGGAGGCGAGCGCGATGCACGCGCCCGCGCCCGCCGTCGTCCCGTTCAGGGAGGCGATGACGGGCTTGCGCAAATTCCTGATGTTGCGCACCAACTCGCACGTCATCCGCGTGAACTCCAGAAGCCCCTGCGCGTCGCGCCCCTGGAGGCCGCCGATGATGTCGCGCACGTCGCCGCCCGAGCAGAACGCCCGGCCGGCCCCGCGGACGACGACCACGCGCACCTCGCCCGCGGTCTGCCACGCGGCGAACGCGGCCGTCAGCTCGCGGTAGACCTCGAACGTCAGCGCGTTGAGCCGCTCGGGCCGGTTCAGCGTGACCCACGCCACGCCCCCGCGCACCTCGTAGAGAAATGACTTCGGTTCAATCATCTGTTCGTGAATCGCAAAAGGCCGTGAATCGTCAATCGTGAATCGTGATTGAGAGGGATTAAGCTTGAGGTGTTAAATCTCAAGTTGGAATGCCCGAACCTCGATTCACGGCTTTTACTAAAGGACGGCCGTGCCCTCGATCTCGACCTTCGCCCCGTCTTCGAGCAGGGCTTTGACCTCGACGAGGGCCATCGCCGGGTAGTGGCGGCCCATCAG
>JALZHT010000156.1 GCA_030860645.1 Acidobacteriota bacterium | reverse complement strand
GCGCCGGGGTCGTCCGTGGCCTGTGTGACGGCCGCGCCCGCCGCCGGCCGCGCCTCGCCCTCTCGTTTCTGTTCCCTCTCCGTCTCGGACATGATTTCTGCCGTCACCCCCTTCTTGTCGACGCGCGGGAAGAGCGGCGCGACCTCGCCGAGGCGCGTGCCCTCGCGCAGGCCGCCCCACGTCAACCGCGTCGGGTCGAGCTTCGCCACATCAACCTCCAGCCCGAGCTGGCGCGCGATTGCCGCGCACGACTCGGGCATGAAGGGGTAGAGCAGGACGGCGAGCCAGCGGACGGTCTCGGCCGCGCGGTAGAGCACGGCCCCGTTGGTCTCGCGCAGCTCCTCGGACTTGGCGAGTTCCCACGGCTTCGCGTCGGAGATGAACTTGTCGACGCGCGCGATCATCCCCCAGACGACTTCGAGCGCGCGGTTGAATTCGTAAGCCTCCAGGCTCTGCACGAACTGGTCGCGGGCGAGTTCGAGGCTGCTCGCCAGTTCCAGCGCGTCGGAGCCGACGCCGGCGCGCTTGGCCGCGAGCCGCTTGCCTTCGGGGATTTCCGGCGCGGGCACGCGGCCGTCGAAGTAGCGGGAGATCATCGTCAGCGTCCGCGCGACGAGGTTGCCGAGGCCGCTCGCCAGGTCGCTGTTGACGCGGTCGAAGATGATCTCGTAGCCGAGGCGGCCGTCCTGCCAGAAAGCCTTCTCGCGCAGCAGGACGTAGCGCACGGCGTCGGCCGAGGTGTGGCGGCGGGCGACGCGGATGTCAATGGCGTTGCCGAGCGTCTTCGACATCTTGCGCCCCTGCGCGTCGAGCCACATGCCGTGGACGACGACGGCGCGCGGCTGCTCGACGCCCGCGCCCAGGAGCATCGCCGGCCAGAGGATGGCGTGCTGCCGCAGGATGTCTTTGCCGAGCACGTGCAGGCCCGGCCAGAATTTTTCGAACGCCTCCGCCCCGAAACTTCGTCGCCTCTGCTCGCTCCCGAAGCCGAGCGCGGTGATGTAGTTGATGAGCGCGTCGAACCAGATGTAGACGGTGTGGGCCGGGTCGTCGGGGACGGGGATGCCCCAGCCGACCGACGATTTCAAGCGGCTGATGGAAACGTCCTGAAGGCCGCCGCGCACGAAGCTGACGACCTCGTTGCGCCGCGCCTCGGGCTGGATGAAGTCGGGGCGCGACTCGTAGAGGGCGAGCAGCGCCTCGTCGTAGTCCGAGAGGCGGAAGAAGTAGCTCTCTTCGGAGACGCGGTCGACCGGGGCCTCGTGAATCAGGCAGCGCGGCGTCTCGCCCTCGCGCGCGGACTTGGCGAGTTCGGCGTCGGTCTTGAACGTGCCGCACGGCGCGCAGAACCACCCCTCGTAGAAGCCCCTGTAGATGCTCTCCCGCCCCTTCGGCGTGCGGTTGGCGGCCACGCGCCGCCAGAAGGTCTGCGCCCCCTCGTAGTGGAACGCCTCGGACGTGCGCATGAAGATGTCGTAGCCGCCCTGCTCCGGGTCGAGGCCGAACTCGCGGAAGAACTCCTTGAAGCCTTCGACGATCTTATCAACGTGCTCCTGCGGCGTCCGCCCGCTCTTCGCCGCGCTCCGCACGATGTTGAGGCCGTGCTCGTCCGTGCCGGTCAAAAACAGCGCCTCCGCGCCGCGCTGCCGGCGGTAGCGCGTCAAACAGTCCGCCACGATGGTCGTATACAAATGCCCCAGGTGCGGCAGGCTGTTCGCGTAGTAGATGGGAGTCGTGACGTAGAAGGTCTTCATAAGTTTCAGTTTCGAGTTGCGGGTTCCGAGTTCCGAGTTAAAGTCAAGTTCTTAACTCGGAACTCGGAACTCGGAACTCGGAACTATTCTTTCCCTCTGATGAGCGCCATCGCCTCGGCGCGGGTGCGCGAGTCTTTGCGGAAGCCGCCGCGGATGGCCGAGGTGATGGTGACGGCCCCCGGCTTCTTCACGCCGCGCACCGTCATGCAGGTGTGCTCGGCCTCCATCACGACCATCACGCCGAGCGGCTTGAGGCCGTCGAAGAGCGTGTCGGCCACCTCCGAGGTGAGGCGCTCCTGCACCTGCAAGCGGCGGGCGAAGGTCTCGACGAGGCGGGCCAGCTTCGAGAGGCCGACGATGCGCCCGTCGCGCGGGATGTAGGCGATGTGGCAGCGGCCGACGAAGGGCGCGAGGTGGTGCTCGCAGAGCGACGCGAAGTGGATGTCTTTGACGATCACCATCTCGTCGTGCTTGTCGCCGGGCAGCGCCGCGACGTGCTCGCGCGCGTCCTCGCGCATCCCGGCCGTCAGCTCGGCGTACATCTCGGCGACGCGCCGCGGCGTCTCGCGCAGGCCCGGCCGCTCCGGGTCTTCGCCGACGCCTTCGAGGACGAGGCGGATGCCGCGCGCGATCTTCTCCTGATCCACCGCGCGGGGCGCTAACTCTTCCTCACCTCCGTCCGGCTCCGTGGCCGAAAATCTGGTCGCCATCTTCACCTCGTCAAAACCCGTGGATGAACGCCCCTAGCTTTCCTGCCGCCGGAAGGCGGCGCGCGCCGCCTCCTCGACGATTCTCAAGGGCACGCCCGCACGCGCGGCCGCCTCGCGGCACTGTTCGTATTCCGGCGTGAAGCCTTTGACCTGACCGCCCAGGCGCGCGACCTTGACGCCGATTTCCCCGTACTCGGTTTCGACCGCGACGACTTCCCTTTCGAGCGCGCGCCGCTCGACCTCGTAGCTGCGCGCCCCGATGGTCGTCGTCTCGGAGAACAGAAGCTCGAACATCGCCTCGCGCTCGGCGGGGCGGCACAGGATCGAGACGAGCACGCCGGGGCGGTTCTTCTTCATCTGCACCGGCGTCACGTAACAGTCGAGCGCGCCGCGCGCCAGCGCCTGCTCCGTCACGTGCCCGATGACCTGCGGCGTCACGTCGTCCACGTTCGTCTCGATCATCAGGAGCTTTTCAAACTCCGCCGCGCCGCCCGGCCCCGCTTCCCCGATGAGCACGCGCAGCACGTTCGGGAACCTCTCGTAGTCGCGCGAGCCGGCCCCGTAGCCGATGCCCTCGACGCTCAACGGCGGGAGGGGGCCGAAACCCTCGCACAGCGCGGCGACGATGGCCGCGCCCGTCGGCGTGACCAACTCGCCCCTGACCTCGGTCGAGTAGACGGGCGCGCCGCGCAGCAGCTCGGCGACCGCCGGGGGCGGCACCGGGAATCGCCCGTGCGCCACCTCGACCGCGCCGCTCCCGACGTGCAGCGGCGAGCAGACGAAGCGCTCGACGCCCAGCAGCTCGAAGCCGACGCACGCGCCGACCACGTCCACGATTGAGTCGAGCGCGCCGACCTCGTGGAAGTGTACGCGCTCGACCGCGACGCCGTGGACGCGCGCCTCGGCCTCCGCCAGCCGCCCGAAGATGAGTTTCGCGCGCGCCTTGACTCTTTCGCCGAGCCGCGAGTCGTCAATGATCCGCTCGATGTCGGCGAGGTGGCGGTGCTGCTTCTCTTCCCGCGCGCTGACGACCGCCCGCGTCGCCGCGAGGCCCGAACGCTCCACCCGCTCGAACGCCACCTCATAACCCGGCACGCCGAGCAGCGCGAGTTGCTCGACCAGCGCGCGCCCGTCGGCCCCGGCGCTGACGAGCGCCCCGAGCGTCATGTCGCCGCTGATGCCGGCGAAGCAGTCGAAAAAGAGCGTCCGCATCAGAAAGTGGATGTCAGATGTCAGTGAAAGCCTTCTCGAACCGTTTGCCTACGAGATACCTCTTGTCTGTAACTGACGACTGACACCTGACATCTCCTAAAGAGTCGGCAGGATTTCGCCGGCGCGACCCTGGAGCACTTCGTGGCACATCTCGGAGAGCGGGGTCGGCTCGGGGTTGACCTCGACGACGTACGCGCCGGCCCGGCGCGCGACGAGCGGCAGGCCCGCGGCCGGGTAGACGAGCGCCGAAGTCCCGACGACGAAACAGATTTCGCACTCGGCCGCGCGCTCGGCCGCCACGGCGTACACGTCCGGCGGCAGCATCTCGCCGAAGAGCACCACGTCGGGCCGCATCGGGTCGCCGCACTCGGGGCAGCCGGGCGGGCGCTCCCCCTGGCTCAAGTCCCGCAAGTCGGCGCGCGCGCCGCAGCGCCGGCAGCGCGCCCTCCAGATGCTGCCGTGCAGTTCGAGCACGTCGCGCGAGCCGGCGGCCGCGTGCAGCCCGTCTATGTTCTGCGTGGCGAGCGTCAGGCCCTCGAACCTGTCCTGCCAGCGCGCCAGCGCGAGGTGCGCCGGGTTCGGCTGACACCGACCGACGACGCCGCGGCGGTATTCGAACCACTCCCAGACGGCCGGCAGGTCGCGCTCGACCATTTCGGCCGACGAGATGACCTCGAACGGCATTCCCTTCCAGACCGTTGTCTGTCCGCCGCCCCGGAATGTCGGCACGCCGCTCTCGGCGGAGACGCCCGCGCCCGTCAAAACGAAAACGCGCCGCGCCGAACCGAGGCGCTCGCGCAACTCAGCGGACGCAAACTGCTGCTGGCCGTGCATCAAGTCTTAAGCGGATGGTAGCAGAGCGCGGCACGGCGGTGTCAAGCCGGCCATTGAAAAGAAGACCGCGGCGCAAGCCCGGCACGGAGACCTCCTGACTACTATCCACTGGCTACTGACTACTGCTTCCGATATACTTTCGATTTTTCGGACGAACACGGCTAAAGGAACGAGAAACTTTTGAACCTGATCGAGCTGCAAAACTCCCTCCGCGAGCGCGTGCGGGCCGCGGCCGCCGCGCGCTTCGGCGTCGGACTGGAGCAAGTCCCCTCGGAAGTCCCGCCGCGCACGGAGTTGGGCGACCTCGCCTTCCCGGTCGCTTTCGAACTGGCGAAGCGCGTCAAGCAGGCCACCGGCGAGAAGCGCAACCCGCGCGCCATCGCCGAAGAACTGCGCGAGGAGTTGGAAGCCGTCCCCGAGGTCGCGCGCGCCGAGGTGGCCGGGGCGGGTTACGTCAACGTCTTCTTCGACCGCGGCCGCCTGCTCGCCGACTTCGCCTCGCTCCCGGCCGCGCGCGCTTCCGAGGTGGCCGCGCCCGACGAACGCCCGAAGCGGATGGTCGAGCACACGAGCGTCAACCCGAACAAGGCCGCGCACATCGGCCACCTGCGCAACTCGGTCATCGGCGACACCTTCGTCCGCATCCTGCGCGCCGCCGGCGAGCGCGTCGAGGTTCACAACTACATAGACAACACGGGCGTGCAGGTGGCCGACGTGGTCGTCGGCTTCGTCCACCTCGAACGGATGACGCTCGAAGACGTGCGCGCGCTCGACGCCTCGCTCACCGACGCGCACCCGTTCGATTATTACTGCTGGGACTTGTACGCGCGCGTCGGCCTCTTCTACCGCGGCGGCGACCCCGACGCGAAGGAAGACCCCGAGCGCCTGCGGCTGCGCGCCGAGACGCTGCACGCGCTCGAAGAGGGCACGAGCGAGACGGCGCGCCTCGCCGACTACGTCGCCACGCGCATCGTCCACTGCCACCTCGACACGATGGAGCGGCTCGGCATCCGCTACGACCTGCTGCCGCGCGAGTCCGAGGTGCTGCACTTCCTCTGGGGGCACGCCTTCGAGCGCATGAAGTCGTCCGGCGCGATCCGCTTCGAGGCCCGGGGCAAGCTCGCCGGCTGCTGGGTGATGCCGATGGAGACGCACGAAGGCTCCGACGAGCACGAGGCCGACAAGGTCATCGTCCGCTCGAACGGCACCGTCACCTACACCGGCAAAGACATCGCCTACCAGCTCTGGAAGCTCGGGCAGGTTGACCCCGACTTCCATTTCAAGTTCAAGCCCTTCCGCGCCTACCCCGACGGCCACACGGTCTGGACGACGACGAGCCGTGACGAGGAGGCCGCGGCGGGAGCGCCGCACTTCGGCGACGGGAAGACCGTCTATAACGTGATTGACTCGCGCCAGACTTACCCGCAGGACGTTGTCCGCCGCGGCGTCGCGGCCGTCGCCCCGCAGGTCGGCGACCACGCCAGCATCCACCTCTCCTACGAGATGGTCGCGCTCTCGCCCGCGGCGGCCGAGGAGTTGGGCATCGAGTTGAGCGACGAGGAGCGGGCCCGCCCCTTCGTCGAGATGAGCGGCCGGCGCGGGCTTGGCGTGAAGGCCGACGACATGATTGACCGCCTCGAAGCCAACGCGCTGCGCGAGGTCGAGTCGCGCCACCCCGACCTGTCTCGGGAGGAGAAAGAGAAGACGGCCCACGCCCTCGCCGTCGGCGCGCTGCGCTACTTCCTCCTGAAGTGGACGCGCAACTCGGTCATCGTTTTCGACTTCGAGGAGGCGCTCTCGACGAAGGGCGAGGCCGGGCCTTATTGCCAGTACGCGGCCGTGCGCGCCAACTCGATCTTTCGCAATCTGCCAAACGACGCGGCCGGAGAGGCGCTGCGCCTGGTCGGCGCGGCGGCGGCGGGCGGCGCGGAGGCGGCGCGCGTCCGGGAGGTGTTTGAGGGCGAGGTGGGCGGCGAAATCTGGTCGCTGGTGGCGCTGGCGGCGCGGCTCGAAGAGGTTCTGGAGCAGGCGTCGGCCGCGGCCGAGCCTTCGCATCTTGCCAAGTACACTTTCCAACTGGCGCAGTCCTTCAACTTTTTCTATCATCGCCGCGAGAACCGCATCCTCGAAGAGAAGGATGCGGTCAGGCGCGCCGTGCTCGTCGCGGCGGCGGATTTCGTGAGGAAACGCCTGACGGCCGCGCTCGCCGCGCTCGGCATCGAAGTGCCCGAGCGGATGTAGCCGCGAGCCGGGGGCGGGCGGCACGTCTCTTGCTAACTTTAAGTTGCGGGTTGCGGGTTTCGAGTTAAATACTTTCTTGCTCTTAACT
>JALZHT010000821.1 GCA_030860645.1 Acidobacteriota bacterium | reverse complement strand
GGGTCGGACGTTGTCGCGCAGGAAGTGGACGATGTCTTCGGTCGAGGTTCCGGGCAGGAAGACTTCCGAGACGCCCTGCTCCTTGAGCCGACCGATGTCCTCCTGCGGGATGATGCCGCCGACGAGGACGAGGCAGTCGTCCATCCCGCGCTCGCGCAGGAGCTGCACGATGCGCGGGCACAGAGTGTTGTGCGCGCCCGAGAGGATCGAGACCCCGACCGCGTCCACGTCCTCCTGCAAAGCCGCCGCCGCGATCATCTCCGGCGTCTGCCTCAAGCCCGTGTAGATGACCTCCATCCCGGCGTCGCGCAGCGCGCGTGCGATCACCTTCGCCCCGCGGTCGTGGCCGTCGAGGCCGGGCTTGGCGACGAGGACGCGGATTTTGTTTTCCATAAAAAGCAGTAGCCGGGAGACGGCAGTCAGTAGCCGGCAGAAAGACTTCGATAGCGAACCTTGCGTGTGTCAGCGTCAGCGTCCATGATGCAGGGCCTGCTGGCTACCGACTACCGGCTACTGCTTTAAAATGCCGGCTCTTCGTAGAGGCCGTACACGTCGCGCAGGGCGTCGCAGATTTCGCCGAGCGTGGCGTAGACGCGGACGGCCTCGATGGTCGCGGGCATGGTGTTCTCGCCGGCGGCGGCGGCGCGCTTCAGCTTTTCGAGCGAGTTGGCGACCGCACCCTGGTCGCGGCGCGACTTGGTCTGCGCCAGGCGTTCGAGTTGGCGCTCGCGCACGGCCTCGTTGATGACGAGGATGTCGACCTTCGCCGACTCCTCCTCCATCGCGTACTTGTTGACGCCGACGATTGACTGGTCGCCGCGCTCGACGGCCTTCTGGTACTGGTAGGCCGACTCCTGAATCTCGCGCTGCGGGAAGCCCTTCTCGACGGCCTCGACCATCCCGCCCATCGCGTCAATCTTGGCGAAGTAGTCGAGCGCGCCCTCCTCCATCTTCTTCGTCAGGGCCTCGACGAAGTAGGAGCCGCCGAGCGGGTCGACCGTATTCGCCACGCCCGTCTCCTCGGCGATGATCTGCTGCGTGCGCAGGGCGATGAGCGCGGCCTGGTCGGTCGGAAGCGCCAGCGCCTCGTCGTAGGCGTCGGTGTGCAGACTTTGCGTGCCGCCGAGGACGCCGGCGAGCGCCTGGATGGCGACGCGGACGATGTTGTTGAGGGGCTGCTGCACGGTTAGGGAGACGCCGGCGGTCTGCGTGTGGAAGCGGAGCTGAAGCGTGCGCGGGTCGCGCGCGCCGAAGCGCTCGCGCATGACGCGCGACCAGATGCGACGGGCGGCGCGGTACTTAGCGATCTCCTCGAAGAAGTCGTTGTGCGCGTTGAAGAAGAAGGAGATGCGCGGGACGAAGGCGTCCACGTCGAGGCCGGCGCGCACGCCCCACTCGACGTACTCGACGCCGTCGCGCAGGGTGAAAGCGAGTTCCTGCAAGGCGGTCGAGCCGGCCTCGCGGATGTGGTAGCCGCTCACCGAGATCGGGTTGTACTTCGGGACGTGGCGCGTGCAGAACTCGAAGGTGTCAACGACGAGCTTCATCGCCGGGCGGATCGGGTAAATCCACTCCTTCTGCGCGATGTACTCCTTGAGGATGTCGTTCTGGAGCGTGCCGGAAATCTTACGGAAGTCCGCGCCCTGCTTCTCGGCGACCACCAGATACATTGCCAGGAGAACGGAGGCCGGCGCGTTGATCGTCTGTGAGACTGTCACCCCTTCGAGCGGGATGCCGTCGAAGAGCACCTCCAGGTCGGCGAGCGACGAGACGGCGACGCCGCACTTGCCGACCTCGCCCTCGGAGAGCGGCGAGTCGGCGTCGTAGCCCATCAGCGTCGGCAAGTCGTAGGCGACCGAGAGGCCGGTCTGCCCCTGCTCCATGAGGTACTTGAAGCGGGCGTTAGTCTCCTCGGGCGTGCCGAAGCCGGCGAACTGGCGCATCGTCCAGAGCTTGCCGCGGTAGCCGGTCGGGTGGATGCCACGCGTGTAGGGGAATTCGCCGGGGAAGGAGGTGTCGCGCTCGAAGTCGATGTCGGCCGTGTCGGCCGGCGTGTAGAGCCGCTTGACCTCGTCGAGCGAGACGGTCTCGAAGCGCCGCTTGCGCTCGGGCCGCCGGCGCAGCACAGGCTCCAGAGTCTCCTGCTCCCACCGCTCGACCGCCGCCTCGGCCGGCGAAGTTACTTCTTTCGTTTCAGGCATGACCCTCTCCCAACTCCCGTCCCGGCGCGCCGCGTGACGCGCGTCAAAGTCTTTGAATATAGAAGAAATAAAGAGAAAACGATATTAGTTGACGCCCGCGGGGGTGTCAACCGTGCCATTTCGGGGAGTGCCGCGGGAGAAAAAGGCGGCGCGGCCGCCGAGG
>JALZHT010000820.1 GCA_030860645.1 Acidobacteriota bacterium | reverse complement strand
CGTCGTCGGCGGGGCGCGGAGCGTGGAGCTGGCCGGGGACGGCTCGCTGCTCCTTCAGGGCGAGGGCTGGTCGCTCAGGCAGACGCCGCCGCGGACGTGGGAGGTTTTGCCGACGGGGGCGAAGCGCCCGGTCGAGAGTCGCTTCAGGAAGGTCGGCGACCTGCGCTACGGCTTCGACGTGGCGCGGCGCGACGCCAGTCTCCCGCTCGTCATAGACCCCGGCCTCGAATGGGCGACCTACCTCGGCGGCAGCGAGCGCGACGAGGTCTACGGCCTGGCCGCGGCGGGCGACGGCTCGGGCGACGTGATCGTCGCCGGCACGACGATGTCGCCCGACTTCCACGGCCGCCTCAACGTCTCCGGCTTCGTGGCCCGCTTCAACGCGTCGGGCCAGCTCGTCTACAAGACCATCCTCGGCGGCTCGACCGGCGAGTGGATTCGCGCGCTCGCCGTCAACGCGGCGGGCGAGCCTTACGTCGTCGGCGAGAGCCAGTCGGCCGACTACCCGACGACGCCCGGCGCTTACGACACCACTCACGGCGTGGACTCGTCGGGCCGGCCCGGGGCCGACGGCTTCCTGACGAAACTGAGCGCGGCGGGTGACGCCATCGTCTTCTCGACCTTCATCGGCACGAACGACTACGAGCAGGCGCTCGCCGTCGGGCTCGCGCCGAACGGGGCGGTCGTCGTCGCCGGCGAGACCCTCTCGGCCGCGTGGCCGACGACCGCGGGCGCTTTCGACCGCACGCACAACTGCTGCACGCCCTTCGGCGCGGGCAGCTTCTCGATTCAGGACGCGTGGGTCACGCGGCTGAGCGCGAACGGCTCGGCCCTCGAATACTCGACCTACTTCGGCGGCAACGGCGACGAGCTGCCGACCGCGCTCGTCGTCGACTCTCAGGGCTTCGTCACGATGACGGGCCTGACCTACTCGCCGCCGGGCGGCCCGCCGATGCCGACCACGGCGGGCGCGCTCCAGCCCAGCCCCCTGAGCGACTCGTTCAACCCAGACGCCTTCGTCGTCCGCCTGAAGCTCGACGGCGGCGGCGCGGCCGACCTCCGCTACTCGACCTTCCTCGGCGGCACCGACACCGACGAGGGCTACGCGGTCGCGCTTGACCCGCTCAACCCGCAGGACGTGCTCGTCGGCGGCCTGACCAAATCGACCGTCAGCGCCGTCCGCTTCCCGACCACGCCCGGCACGCTGCGGCCGACCTCGACGAGCGTCGACGGCTTCGTCTCCCGCTTCCGCTTCCCCTCGACGGGCGGCGCGAGCCTCGTCTGGTCGACGCTGTTCGGCGGCTTCATGTACGAGGAAGTCACCGACCTCGCCGTGGACAGTTCCGGCGCGGTCGTCATCGCGGGGCAGACGCACTCCTTCGACCTGCCGACCACGCAGGGCGCTTACGACCGCTCGGTCGGCATCACCACGGGCCTGCTCTTCTTCGACGCCTACGTCGCGCGCCTCAGCCCGGACGGCGCGGCGCTCCTCTACGGGACCTACCTCGGCGGCAACCACGACGACTGGAACGTGAAGCTCGCGCTGACGGGGCCGAACTCGGCGGCCGTCTCCGGCTGGACGCAGTCGGCCGACTTCCCCGTCGGCCCCGCGCCCTTCGACCCGATCCTGAACGACGACGGCGTGCCCGGCCCGGCCGCCCCGGTCGACGGCTTCCTCGCGCGCCTGACGCTTCAGGCCGACGGCGACGGCGACGACACGGTGGCCGCGCCCGCGCTCGTCGCCCCGGCGAACGGCGCGCCCGCCTCGACCAACACCGTCATCACCTTCGACTGGTCGGACGTCTCCGACCCCTCGGGCGTGGACGGCTACCACATTCAAATTAACAGGAGGCCCGACTTCGTCTGCTGCGACGACTGGATCGAGGTCTGGTCCGAACAGTCGCAGCACGTCAACACGCTGCGCTTCAACGGCGCCTACTACTGGCGCGTGCAGGCGGCCGATAACTCCGGCAACCTGAGCGCCTGGTCGGAGGTGCGGACGCTCAACGCCGGCCTCGGCCTCGCGGCCATGAGCGTCGCGCCGTCGAGCGTCGAGAGCGGGGTCACGGCGCAGGGCCAGGTTTCCCTGACGGCGCTCGCGCCCGCGGGCGGCGCGGCCGTCTCGCTCTCCAGCAGCAACCCGTCGGCGGCCGGCGTGCCCGCGAGCGTCACCATCGCGTCGGGGCAGAACGCCGCGAACTTCAACGTGACGACCGGCTCGGTCTCGGCCACGACCACGGTGACGATCACCGCCGCGTACAACGGCACGACCATGAGCCGGACGCTGACCGTCACGCCGCGCGCGGCCGCGCCCGCCGCGCCGACCCTCATCAGCCCGGCGGACGGCGCGCGGCTCCGGCCCAAC
>JALZHT010000819.1 GCA_030860645.1 Acidobacteriota bacterium | reverse complement strand
CGTGACCTCGTCCTCGAGGACGGTGGCGTGCGTGCCGTTCGAGACGTGGATGACCGTCCCGTCCTGCACGTTCGTCCTCGCGCCGATGCGTATGTGGAAGACGTCGCCGCGCACGACCGCGCCGAACCAGACGGAGGAGTGCGCGCCGATGTGCACGTCGCCGACGACCTGCGCGCTCTCTTCGACGAACGCGGTCGGGTGAATCTGCGGGTGGATGCCGCGGAACGGTCGAATCATACGGACGCAGACGGGACGGCCCGCCCCTTCTTCGAAAGCGAAAACGGTAGCACGCGCCGTCCGCGCCGGGCAAGCAAGCGCCTGTGGTACAATCGCCCGCGCCGACGAGGAGACCGAACCCGGACGTGCCGACCGACACCCCGCCGCCGTACTTCCCGCAGAACCCGCTCTCCCCGGGCGACGAGAAGACCGCGAGAAAGCTCCGGCTCACCTTCTACGGCTGCGCCGCGCTCGTCGTGCTCGCCCTTCTGGCGGCGATAGTCGGCGTCGTCTACCTCGTGCGTTCGTTGCTCTGACGCGGTAGGCATCGGGAAGAATTTTAGATTTTAGATTTTAGATTTTCGATTGCAGACAGCGCGGCGGCGCTCTGCAAATCCCAAATCAAAAATCGCCAATCAAAAATCCTTTAACTCGGAACTATATCCCGTCCCCGGAGGCGTGGTGTGACGCTCATCGACATGTCGGACTACAACCGGGCGGCCAAGTCCTACTGGGGGGCGCTGGTCGCCGCGGGCGCGTGCGCCGGCGCGTGGGGCGTCTACCACTGCCTCTTCTTCGCGCCGGTCGAGTGGGCGCGCCTGCTCGTGCTCGCCAGCCTCGTCGTCATCTCCGGCTTCTACCCCGTCCGCATCCCCGGGACGAAGGCGAGCGTGACGGTGGGCGACTGCTTCGTCTTCCTCGGCACGATCTTCCTCGGCGTCCAGGCCGGCGTCGTGCTCGGCGCGCTCGACCTCTTCACCAGCTCGGTGCGGACGACGCGGCGCGTGACGAGCTGGGTCGCCGCCCCGGCCGCCTCGGCCGTCACGGGCTGCGTCGCCGGCCGCCTCTTCTACCTCGCGCTCGCCGCCGACGCCGGCGTCACGCGCCACCCCGTCGGCTTGAGTGAGGCCCTCCCGCTCGGCCAGCTCATCCTGCCGCTCATCCTGATGGCGCTCGTCCAGTATTTTCTGAACGGGATGCTGGTGGCGACGCTGCTCGCCCTCAAGAGCCGGCGCTCGATCTGGCGCTTCTGGCGCGACGGCTACCTGTGGACTTCGTGGACCTTCTTCGCCGGCGCGGTGGCCGCGGGGCTTGTCTACGCCGCCATCATGCGCTTCGGCGTCGCCTCGGTGATTTTGAGCGCGCCCGTCATCGCGGCCACGCTCGCCACCTACCGCGCCTTCTTCGAGCGCGTCAACGAGAAGGCGCGCGAGGCCGCCGAGGTCGGCCGCCTCCACCTCGCCACGGTCGAGGCGCTCGCCACCGCCATCGACGCCAAAGACCAGACCACGCACTGCCACGTCCGCCGCGTCCAGATTTACTGCGCGCGGATGGGCGAGCTGCTCGGGCTGTCGGCCGGCGAGATCAAGGCGCTGCACGCCGGGGCGCTCCTGCACGACGTGGGCAAGCTCGCCGTCCCCGACCACATCCTCAACAAGCCGGGCAAGCTCAACGAGGCCGAGTTCGAGAAGATGAAGGTTCACACGACCGTCGGGGCGCAGATTCTCGAACGCGTGAACTTCCCGTACCCGGTCGTCCCCATCGTCCGCTACCACCACGAGCAGTGGGACGGGCGCGGCTACCCCGAAGGTTTAAAGGGCGAAGAGATTCCCCTGACGGCGCGCATCCTGACGGTGGTGGACTGCTTCGACTCGGTGCGCGAAGACCGCCCGTACCGGCGCGGCATGACGCGCGAGGAGGCGTGCGCCCTCTTGCAGCGCGGCGCCGGCAAGCACTTCGACCCGCGCGTGGTCGGCGTCTTCCTCGAACACCTCGCCGTCTTCGAGCGCGAGATCGCCGCCGAAGGGCTGGACCACCACGGCTTCACGACCACCGAGTTCGACAACCGCGCGCTGCTCGAAGACGGCGAGGCCGCGGCCGCCACGGCCCCGCCCGCGGGCCTCCACGACTCGGCGGCCCCCGGCTACCTCAGCCAGATCACGAACGCGCACCGCGAGGTCTACGCGCTCTACGAGATCGCGCGCACCTTCGGCTCGTCGCTCGACATCGAGGACACGGCCTCGGTGCTCGTCAACAAGGTCGGCCACGTCGTGCCGTTCGACCTCTGCGCCGTCTACCTCTACGACGAGGCCGAAGGGTTCGCGCGCGCGGCGCACGTCGCCGGCCGCCACGCGGAGCTGTTGCGCGGC
>JALZHT010000155.1 GCA_030860645.1 Acidobacteriota bacterium | reverse complement strand
TGGCGAGGGAGGCGGGGGTCTTTAACACGGCCGCCGCGTCGGGGGTCGGGGGCGGCGCG
Organism: Acidobacteriota bacterium; assembly: GCA_030860645.1. Classification (GTDB taxonomy): domain Bacteria; phylum Acidobacteriota; class Blastocatellia; order Pyrinomonadales; family Pyrinomonadaceae; genus QHXN01. The sequence continues at coordinate 6,824 of JALZHT010000155.1, read as the reverse complement.
GCACCGGGCGAGGTGGCCGAGCCGCTTCCCGTCCACGCCATCGCGGCGACCGAGCTAGTCATGCTCGGCGGCGTCGAGATCGGCTACGACGCGAACCTGCCCGGCGACCGCATGCACACGACCATCGTCCTCTCCGCGCCGCTCGCCTACTGCTACGAGCGCGCCACCGTCACCATCTACGGCAACGTCGTCAAGGCGACGCACGGCGAGACGCGCGAGGAGGTGCTCGGCAGCGGCGACGGGAGCCGGCCGTTGCAGTCGTTCACGCTCCGCCAGTCGCCGCTCACCTACGTCTCGGCCGCGACGCCCGAGGGCGTCGAGAGCACCCTCCGGGTGCGCGTCAACGACCTGCGCTGGCGCGAGACCGACAGCCTGGCCGGGCTTGGCCCCAAAGACCACAACTACGTCACGCGCACCGACGACGAGGCCAGGACGACCGTCACCTTCGGCAACGGCGAGCGCGGCGCGCGCCTGCCCACGGATGTCGAGAACGTCAAGGCCGTCTACCGCACGGGCATCGGCAAGCCCGGCAACGTCAAGGTCGGGCAGATTACCCTGCTCGCCAACAAGCCGCTCAACGTCAACAAGGTGACGAACCCGCTCCCGGCCACGGGCGGGGCCGACCGCGAAGGCCGCGACGACGCGCGGCGCAACGCCCCGCTCGCCGTCATGTCGCTCGACCGCCTCGTCTCCGTCCGCGACTACGAGGACTTCGCGCGCACCTTCGCCGGCGTCGGCAAGGCGAGCGCGGCCCGCCTCAGCGACGGCCACCGCCTGCTCGTCCACCTCACCATCGCCGGGGCCGACGACATCCCCATCGCCCCCGAGTCCGACCTCTTCAACAACCTGCGCCTCGCGCTCCTCAAGTTCGGCGACCCGTACCAGCCGATTGAGATCGAAGTGCGCGCGCTCCGGCTCCTCGTCATCTCGGCGGGCGTCCTCGTTCATCCCGATCACCTCTGGGAGGCGGTCGAGCCGAAGATTCGCGCGGCCCTGCTCGACCGCTTCAGCTTCGACCGCCGCGAGCTGGGGCAGGACGCGCACCTCAGCGAGGTGCAGGGCGCGATCCAGTCGGTGCCCGGCGTCGTCTACGCCGACGTGGACGCCTTCGACGCGCTCGACGAAGACCTCACCTCCGCCGACCTCGAACTGCTCGGGCGGCGGGGCCGGCCGCGGCAGCGCATCCCGGCGCGCCTCGCGCTGGTTGACCCCTACGCGCCCGACCCCGCGGGGCGCATCAAGCCCGCGCAGCTCGCGCTCTTAAGCCCGTCGGTGCCCGAGACGCTCATCCTCAAGGAGCTGAAGGCATGAAGAGAGACCTTGACAGGCTGTACGAACTCCTGCCGGCCGTCTACCGCCAGCGCGACGCCGAAGAGGGCGAGACGCTGCGCGCGCTGCTGCGGGTCATCGCCGAACAGGTCAACGTCGTCGAGGACGACATCAGCCAGCTCTACGAGAACTGGTTCATCGAGACGTGCCAGGAGTGGGTCGTCCCGTACATCGCCGACCTCGTCGGGTTCCGCGCCGTCGGCGAGGCCGGCGAGGCGGGCGAGGTCGCGACGGCGCAGGGGTTGCTGCGCAACTCGATTCTCGTCCCGCGCCGCGAGGTGGCCGACACGCTGCGCAACCGCCGCCGCAAGGGCACCGGCTCGCTCCTCGAACAGCTCGCGTCGGACGTGGCCGGCTGGCCCTCGCGCGCCGTCGAGTTCTACCGGCTGCTCGCCTGGACGCAGCACCTCAACCACCCGCACCCGGAGAGGGGCCGCACCGCCGACCTGCGCGAGTCCGACGCGCTCGAACAGCTCGACGGGCCTTTCGACCGGGCGGCCCACACGGCCGACGTGCGCCGCCCCAACTCGCGGCGCACGCGCGGGCGCTACAACATCCCGAGCGTCGGCCTCTACGTCTGGCGGCTCGGGGCCTACTCGATGACGAGGGCCCCGGCCTTCTGCACCGACCGCCAGGACAACCACTTCACCTTCAGCGTGCTCGGCACCGACACGCGGCTCTTCACGCGCCCCGTCGCCGAGCCTGACCCGACGCACCTCGCCGACGCCGTCAACGTCCCGGCCCCCGTCAGCCGCCTCGCCTTCGAGGAGCGCACGGCTGACTACTACGGCCGTGGCAAGAGCCTCTGCATCTGGCGCGACGGGCCGTTCACCACGCCCGTCCCCGTCGACCAGATCGTGCCGGCCGACCTGAGCGGCTGGGCCTACACGCCGCGCGGCCGCCTGGTCGCCGTTGACCCCGTGCTCGGGCGCATCGCCTTCTCCGACTCGACGCTCGACGACCCGCCCGAGGGCGTGTGGGTCAGCTACCACTACGGCTTCCCCGCGGCCATCGGCGGCGGCGAGTACGAGCGCCGCCTCCGGCCCCCGATGAAGCGGCGGGAGGGGAGGGGCGAGGAGGAGCCGGCGGAGTCGCTCTACCGCGTCAGCCAGCAGGCCGGGCAGCGGCGGCGCGCCCCCGGCCGCCGACGGCGGCACCCCGACGAGTCCTACCCGACGATCAGCGAGGCCCTCGAAGCGTGGGGCCGCGAAGACCCCGACGACGCCATCATTCAGATCGAGGACAGCGGCTCTTACGTCGAGCCTTTAAGCCTTGAGCTGCGCGCGGGGCAGCGCCTGGAGGTGCGCGCCGCCAACGGCACGTTCCCGCACATCCACCTCCGCAACTGGCGCGTCAACCGCTCCGACTCCCTCACCGTCGGCGGCGTCGAGTCACGCCGCCCCCCCCGCGAAGAAGCCTCCGGCGAGGAGCGCGAGGGAGAAGACGAAGGGCGGGACGAGGAGGCGCGCCGCGCCGCGGGCGCGGAGTACCGCGAAGACGAGTCCGCGGTGCAACAGGTCGCGCCGCCGCCCCGCGGGCAGGGCGAGCCGGCGCGGGGCGAGGACGCGGGGCCGCGGAAGCGACCCTCGCGCCTCGTCCTCGACGGGCTGCTCGTCGAGGGCCGCAGCGTCCGCGTCGCAGGCAGCCTCGGCCAGCTCGTCATCCGCCACTGTACGCTCGTCCCCGGCTGGTCGCTCGACCAGCACTGCCAGCCGCAGAACGAGACGGAGCCGAGCATCGAGCTGATCGAGACGGACGTCCGGCTCACCGTCGAGCGGAGCATCGTCGGCACGATCTTCGTCAGGCAGAACGTCGTCACCGCCGACCCCGTCCGCATCCACGTCAGCGACAGCGTCGTTGACTCGACGCGCCCCAACCTCGAAGCGCTCGGCGGCCCCGACCACACCGCCGCCCACGCCCTGCTGACCATCCTGCGCAGCACCGTCTTCGGCACCGTCGCCGTCCACGCCGTCCGGCTCGCCGAGAACTGCATCTTCTACGCCGGCCCGGCGGCCGTGCAGGTCGCGCGCACGCAGACCGGCTGCGTGCGCTTCTGCTACGTCCCACCCGGCTCGCGCACGCCGAGCCGCTACAACTGCCAGCCCGATCTGGCGGCGGCCGGCCTCGAAGGCGAGCGGAAGGCGCAGGCCGAGATGTCCGTGCGCCCGCAGTTCAACAGCGTCCGCTACGGCACGCCGACCTACTGCCAGTTGGCCGAGACCTGCCCGCCCGAGATCACGCGCGGCGCGGACGACGAGTCGGAGATGGGGGTCTACCACGACCTCTTCCAGCCGCAGCGCGAGGCGAACCTCCGCACGCGCCTCGAAGAATTCACGCCCGCCGGGACGGACGCGGGCATCATCTTCGCCACCTGAAGGAGAGCACATGAAAGGCGACTTCTCACGCGACAGCTTCGACGCGCGCAAACGTTACACACGCGTGCTGATGCAGCAGGGGCGCGTCCAACTCGACGCCGACTGGAACGAGCAGGCCGACACCGTGCTGCACCTCCTGCGCACGCTGGCCGCCGACATCTTCGGCGCGCACGGCGGCCCGGCCACCGACCTCGGCTTCAGGGTCGTCGAGAAACCCCACCCGAGCCGCGCCGCCGAGATCGTCGACCTCCTCATCGGGCCGGGCCACTACTACGTCGCCGGCATCCTGTGCGAGAACGACCGGGACCCCGACCCGCGGCCGGGGGACGGCGTGACTTACTACGAGCAGCCGTACTTCCCTCTGTCCACGCAGCAGTTGAAAGACAGGTTCAAGATACCCGACCCGGCGGTGGCCCCGTTCATCGTCTACCTCGACGTGTGGGAGCGCCTCGTCACGAGCATCGAAGACCCTTCGCTCCGCGAGGTGGCGCTCGGGGGGCCGGACACGGCCACGCGCACGCAGGTCGTGTGGCAGGTGCGGCTGCTGCCGCTCGGCAGCTCTACCCAACTGGCCGAGGTCACCTGCGAGAACGTGCAGAACACGCAGGCGTGGCAGGAGGGCCTGGTCATCCCGGCGCGGCGGCGCGGCCGGCTCCGGGCTAAGGCGCAGGAGCCGCGGCCCGCCGACATCGGCGACCCCTGCAACGTCTCGCCCGACGCGCGCTTCCGCGGGAGGGAGAACCGGCTCTACCGCGTCGAGATTCACGAGGGCGGCGACGCCGCGACGGCGACCTTCAAGTGGTCGGGCGACAACGGGTCGGCGGCCTATCCCGTCGTCAACGTCGGCGGCCGCACGGTGACGCTGGCGCACCTCGGGCGCGACGCACGCTCCGGCCTGCGCACGGGCGACTGGGTCGAGCTGGTTGACGACCATTACGAGTTGCTTCAGGAGGCGCTCCCGCTCCACCAGGTCGAGGAGGTGGACGCGGTCGGGATGAGGGTCATCCTGAAGACTGCGCCGGACGCCGCGGTCGGGCGCGACGCCTCCCTCCACCCGCTCCTGCGCCGCTGGGATCACAGGGAGGGCGACCCGCGGACGGGCGGCCTCCGACTGCGCGACGGGGCCGCGGTCGTCGTCGAGCAGGAGGGCGACGCCGCCGGCTGGCTCGCGCTGGAGGACGGCATCCAGATTAAGTTCGAGCCCGGCGCGACCTACCGCCGGCGCGACTACTGGCTCATCGAGGCGCGGACGGCGACCGGCGACATCAACTGGCCGCGCGCGGCGCACGACCAGCCCGCCGCGCTCCCGCCGCACGGCGTCGAGCACCACTACGCGCCGCTGGCGAACATCTACAACGCCGCGGCCAGCCTCACCGCCCCCGCCTCCATCGCCCTCTTCGACCTGCGGCACAGTCTCGCGCCGGCCGCGTGCCGCGACGACTCCGGCTGCCCCGTCGTCTTGATTACCGGCGGCGACCTCGACTCGAACGGCGTCCACCACTTCCACTCCGACATCCGGGGCAACTTTAACCCGCCGTCGCCGCCGGGGCCGGCCTTCCAGTGGACGGTGACCAACGGGACGATCCAGGGGGCCGCGAACGGGGCCTCGGTTCAGGTCGCGCCCGCCGCCGGGAACGACCCCATCATCGTGAAGCTCAGGGTGGACAACTTCCCGACTCACTGCCGGAACATGGCGACCTTCGTCGTGCAACGCGGCGACTAGACGGCCCCGGCCGAACGCTTCCTTAACCGCGGCGGAACTTTTCTGGGCGGCGGCGAGTATAGCGTCGGGACGTGTACGAAGTAGTCCGTTAGCGATACCGCCACGCGGCCCCTACCGGATGCGCACGCCGCGGCCGGACGGGCCGGGCCGGAACTGAGCCGGGTCGGAAGCCAAACCGTCAGCGCGGAGGGCCGAGTCAGATGAAACGCTCCAAGCCGTTGCTTTTAACCCTGCGATGCTTCGCCCTCCTCCTGGCCTCGGGGGTTGCGAGTGACGCCCCGCTCGCGGCCTCGCCGCGGCAGGCAATCGCCAAAAGGTCTTCCCCTCAGACCCTGTTCGACGACTTCGATTATGCGGGCCGAGGCGCAATGAAGAAGCGCGGCTGGATCGTTCGCACCGTGCCCGGCTGGCCCGGCGTGCCCGGCGCGACGTGGCGGGAAGAGGGGGTCTCGCTTCACCCGGACCCGGGCGCACGCGGCAATCGCATCCTGCGCATGAGTTCGTCAACGGGCGGCGCGGGCGCGAACACCAGACAGACTCAAATCTGTCACCAGCGCAAGTACCTCGAAGGCACCTACGCCGCGCGCGTACGCTTCACCGACGCGCCCGTCTCGGGGCCTGACGGCGACCAGGTCGTGCAGAGCTTCTACACCATCAGCCCGCTGAAGGCCCCCTGGGACCCCGACTACAGCGAGCTGGATTTCGAATACCTGCCCAACGGGGGCTGGGGCATCGAGGGGCCGACGCTCTACGGGACCACCTGGGAGACCTTCAGCCCGGAGCCGAACTGGAAGAAGGACAACGTCTTCGACACCGTCCGCTCCAGCCACGGCGGGTGGCGCACGCTGGTCACGCAGGTGGCCGACGGCAAGGTGAGGTATTTCGTCGACGGCAAGCTGCTGGCCGAGCACGGCGGCAATTACTACCCCGAATCCCTCATGTCCATCAACTTCAACCTCTGGTTCATCAGGGACGGGCTGCTCAAAGCCTCGGACGTGCGGACGTACCAGGAGGACATAGATTGGGTCTTCCACGAGGCGAAGGCCGTGCTGTCGCCCGCGGAGGTCGAAGCGAGGGTGTCAGACATGCGCCGGCGGGCCGTCAAATTCCAGGACACGGTGGCGACGCCCTCGCCCGCCTTAACCTCGCCCTGTGATTTTTAGAATGGCTTAACTGCCGGCAGGGCCTGACAGGCAGAAGCCGGAGGGGGCGGAGGGCTAGGCGCTGATGTCGGTCATGCTCAGGCGTGGGCCTCCACGACCGGGCGCACGCGCCACGTCGGGGGCTTCAACCGCCGGCGAGCACGACCCCTCCGCCGGACTCTACGGCGACGCGCTGCGCCAGGATGACGCGCCTACCCGCGCCGCTTGCGCGAGCGCGCCAGCGCCGGCCCCAGC
>JALZHT010000818.1 GCA_030860645.1 Acidobacteriota bacterium | reverse complement strand
CCTGCCCGCTCAGGATTCGTGAGCACTCAACGCCGAATGAGTCGCACCTACGCGGCAGGGACAAGCCCTGCCCCTACAGACTGACCTTAACAGAGTTCGGCGACGTGCCCGCCGAGGGCGCGCAGCGCACGGCCGAGGTCGTTCTGTTTAATCAGAAGGTGGTCGCGCGAGAAGGCCGAGAGCGCGCCGACGGAAATGCCCTCGGCGGCGAGAACGCCGGCGACGCGGGCGAGGTAGCCGACCACGTCCCAGGCCAGCTCGAGGTTGAGCGTGACGAGGCGGAAGCCCGGCTCGACGCGCGCGTCGCGCGCCGCGTGGCGCATCGCCCGCCAGTCCTCCTCTTCGAGCAGCAGCGTCACCTCGAAGGGGTCTTGCAGCAGCATGAAGGGCGCGTCCGCGCGCGGGCTTAACTCCGGGTTTTCCAGGAGCCGCCGCCACTCCTCGCGCCGCATCCCGACGACGACGAACGTGCCCGGCGCGACCTCGACGCGCGTGCGGCGCAGCAACTCGTCAACGTCATGTTGTGGCATGAAGATGCTAGATAGAAGGTGCTAGATGCTGGGTGTCGGACTTCGCTCGTCAACGGCATCTAGCATCTGTCTTTAGAGTTGCACGATCACGGGCAGAATCACGGGCTTGGTGCCGGTCTGCTTCTGGAGGTAGCGCTTGAGTTCGAGGCGGACGCGCTCTTTGAGCAGGCTCGCGTCGCGGCGCTCGTCGCGCGAGGCGGCCTCGACCGTCTTGGCGACGACGCGCTGCATGTCGCGCACCAGCCCCGCGCCGTTGCCGTCCGCGCCGATGAGGCCGCGGGCGACCACCTCAGGCTCCGCCTCCAGCTCGCCCGTCTCGGAGTCGATGGTGACGACGGGCGTGACCACGCCGTCGTAGGCGAGCTGGCGGCGCTCGCGCACGACCTCGCGGTCGATCTCCTCGAAGCCCGACTCGTCAATGAAGGTGCGGCCCACGTCGCGCTTGTCCGAGACGACGGCGCGCTCGCCGTCGAGCGTCAGCACGTCGCCGTTCTCGATGAGGATGATGTTCTCTTCGGCGTAGCCGACGTGGTTCTTGAGGAACTCCTTGTGGCGGTAGAGCATCCGGTACTCGCCGTGGACGGGGATGACGAACTTGGGGCGGACGGCCTCCGTCATGATGCGGATGTCCTCCTGCGAGGCGTGGCCGCTGACGTGGATGAGCCGCCGCTTCTCGTCAATGATCTTGCCGCCGCGCTTGTAGATTTCGCCGATGAGCTTGGAGATGGCGCGCTCGTTGCCGGGGATGATGCGCGCCGAGAGCACGACCGTGTCGCCGTCGCCGATGGAGAGGCCCTTGTAGGACTGCGTCGAGAGCTGCGAGAGCGCCGCGCGCGGCTCGCCCTGCGAGCCAGTCACCAGATAAACGACGCGGTCGTCGTCGAGCTTGCGCGCCTCCTGCAAGGAGACGAGCTGGCCCTCGTGCAGGTCGAGGTAGCCGAGGCGCTCGGCGATCTCGACGTTCTTGACCATCGAGCGGCCCAACACGCAGACCTTGCGGTCGAACTGCTGCGCCACGTCGAAGACGATTTGCAGGCGGTGGATCGAGGAGGCGAAGGTGGCGACGAAGATGCGCCCCTCGGCCTCGGAGAAAATCTCCTCGAAGTCGGGGATGACGGCGCGCTCCGAGGGCGTGCGGCCGGGCACGGTGGCGTTCGTCGAGTCGGAGGTGAGGGCGAGGACGCCCTCCTGCCCGTAGCGGCGGAGCGTGCGCAGGTCGATGGGTTCGCCGATGACCGGCGTCTCGTCCACCTTGTAGTCGCCGGTGTGGATGAGCGTCCCGACCGGCGTCTTGATGGCGAGCGCGAAGCAGTCGACCAGCGAGTGCGAGACGCGTATGAACTCGACCTCGAAGGAGCCGATCTCGACCTTGTCGCGCGGCTCGACGCGGTGCACGAGCACCTCGTCCGTCAGGTCGTGCTCGTTGAGCTTGTGCTCGACGAGGCCGGCCGTGAAGTGCGAGGCGTAGACGGGGACGTTGAACTTCTTCAGCACGTAGGGGACGGCCCCGATGTGATCCTCGTGGCCGTGCGTGAGGACGACGGCCTGGATGTTGTCCCGGTACTCTTCGAGGAAGTCGAAGTCGGGGATGCAGACGTCGACGCCGTAGGCGCTCTCCGCGGGGAAGCCCATCCCGACATCGAGCAGAATCATGTCCTCGCCGCAGCGCACCGCCAGGCAATTGCTCCCGAACTCGCCGAGGCCGCCGAGCGGGATCAACTCAATCACGTTACTCACTGTTCGTATTTCTCTCCACACCGGCGGGCGCGTGCGGCGGCCCGCCGTCAATCAACCACGGGAGGGGGGTCTAGTAAACGCGGATTATAACACAGCCTCGCGCCG
>JALZHT010000817.1 GCA_030860645.1 Acidobacteriota bacterium | reverse complement strand
CACCAGCGCCGACGCCGGGGCCTGACTTCGAACAACGTTGGCGGCGCTGGGTGCACGACGGCTTCATCCCCGACACGGCGCGGCGCGAGCGCGCGGTCGCGGTGGCCGGCGACTTCGCCGCGCGGGTCGGGGGCAGCGGCACCACCGTCGTCATCTGGGCGCGGGCCGAGAACGCGCCGCTCGAAATCGTCTTCCGCACCGACCCGACCGTCTACGACGGCCGCTTCGCCAACAACGGCTGGCTCCAGGAGCTGCCCAAGCCGCTGACGAAACTCACCTGGGACAACGCGGCCATCATCAGCCCGGCGACGGCCGTGCGCCTCGGCGTCGGCGAGGAGCCGGACGGCGCGGTCGCCGAGGGCGCGCCGCCCCGCGTCAACCGCTACACGGCGAAGGGCGGCGAGGCGATGGCCGACGTGCTGCGCCTGCGCTTCAAGGGGCGCGAGGTCAACGCGCCCGTCTGGATTCTTCCGGGGCAGCCCGACGACGTAGTCACCGTCCACCTCGGCTACGGCCGCTGGCGCGGCGGCCACATCGCCGGCCGCGAGGGCACGTTCGAGCAGCCGACCGGCCCCGGCTTCAACGCCTACAGGCTGCGCACCTCGGACGCGCTCTGGGGCGGGCCGGGCCTCGAAGTCGCGCTCACGGGCGAGACCTACTCGCTGGCCTCGACGCAGATTCACTTCCAGATGGAAGACCGCGAGGTCGTCCGCCACGGCAGCTTCAAGGACTGGCTCAAAGACCCGCACCTGACCAAGCCGCGCGAAGTCTCCGAGATTCCGCAGCCGGCCGGCGAGAACCGCCCGCCCGAGCACCACGAGTCGCTCTACCCGAACTACGACTACTCGGAGAATCAAGACTTCAACTCGCGCGGCTACAAGTGGGGCATGGTCATAGACCTCTCGACCTGCGTCGGCTGCAACGCCTGCGTCGTCGCCTGCCAGGCCGAGAACAACATCCCCGTCGTCGGCAAGGAGCAGGTCGCGCGCTCGCGCGAGATGCACTGGCTGCGGGTGGACGCCTACTTCCGCGGCGCGGTCTCCGGCCCGGGCGGCGTCTACTTCATGCCCGTCCCGTGCATGCACTGCGAGAACGCGCCGTGCGAGCCGGTCTGCCCCGTCCACGCCACCGTGCACAGCGCCGAGGGCCTCAACGACATGGTCTACAACCGCTGCATCGGCACGCGGTACTGCTCGAACAACTGCCCCTACAAGGTGCGCCGCTTCAACTTCCTGCTCTACCAGGACTGGGACACGCCCTCCCTGAAGATGCTGCGCAACCCCGACGTGACGGTGCGCTCGCGCGGCGTGATGGAGAAGTGCACCTACTGCGTCCAGCGCATCTCGCACGCGCGCATCGAGGCCGAGAAGGAGAACCGGAAGGTGAGGGACGGCGAGGTCGTGACCGCCTGCCAGGCGACCTGCCCGACCGAGTCCATCATCTTCGGCGACCTGAACGACCCCGCGAGCCGCGTCCACAGGCTGCACGCGCAGAAGAGCCGCTACGACCTGCTGGCGGATCTGAACACGCGGCCCCGCACCGTCTACCTGTCGGCGGTGCGCAACCCGAACCCGGCCCTCGAAGCGGAGGCGTGAGGGAGGATTTGAGAATTTTAGATTTCAGATTTTTGATTGGCGATTGAAAGAAGATAGCGGCGGCCGCTCTTTCAATCGCCAATCAAAAATCAAAAATCAAAAATTCCAACATTTCATTATGAGCAGCAAGCTGGACCAGCCGCACGACGACGTGCGCATCCACACGACGCCGGTCGTCATCGAGCCGGGCCACACCTTCGGCACGGTGACGGACAAGATCAGCTCCCTCGTGCTGCGCCGGCGCACGCCGCTGGGGTGGTGGGTCGGCTTCGGCATCTCCTTCATGATCGCCGGCGTCCTCCAGGGCACCATCGCCTACCTCGTGGTGACGGGCATCGGCATCTGGGGCAACAACCAGCCGGTCGGGTGGGGCTTCGACATCATCAACTTCGTCTGGTGGATCGGCATCGGCCACGCCGGCACGCTCATCTCGGCCATCCTCCTGCTCCTGCGCCAGTCGTGGCGGACTTCCATCAACCGCTTCGCCGAGGCGATGACGCTCTTCGCCGTCGCCTGCGCCGGCCTCTTCCCGCTGCTCCACACCGGGCGGCCGTGGCTCGCCTACTGGATGCTCCCGTACCCGAACACGATGCAGATGTGGCCGCAGTTCCGCAGCCCGCTGATGTGGGACGTGTTCGCCGTCTCGACCTACGCGACCATCTCGGCGCTCTTCTGGTTCACGGGCCTCATCCCCGACCTCGCCACCCTGCGCGACCGCGCGCGCACGCGGTTCGGCAAGGTCGTCTACGGCATGGCGGCCCTCGGCTGGCGCGGCAGCGGG
>JALZHT010000816.1 GCA_030860645.1 Acidobacteriota bacterium | reverse complement strand
CGTCCCTCTCGCGCGAGACGAGCGTCGGCGTCAGCACGTTCTCGATGACCGAGCACTGCGGGAGCAAACAGTGATCCTGGAAGACGAAGCCGACCTCCTTGTTCCTGAACTCGGCCAGCTCCCGCTCCTTCAGCGCGAACGGGTCCTGGCCGTCGAGCGTGACGGTGCCCGCGGTCGGCGGCTCCAGCGCCCCGACGACGTAGAGCAGCGTGCTCTTGCCCGACCCCGAAGGCCCCATGATCGAGACCGCGTCGCCCCGCCGCAGCTTTAGCGAAACGTCCGACAGGATCGGCAGCGCCCCCTGCGGCGTCCGGTACTCCTTCGAAAGATGGCTGACTTCCAGCAACTCGCTGACCTCCGCACCGGGTACACAAAACTAACAGGGACGGGCAGGATAAGAAGAAGTGATGAATGCGGAGTGCAGAGCGCAGAATAAAGACAGGTCGCTTTTCCTTCTGCACTCTGCACTCTGACTTCTGCGCTTGCTTTCGTCCTGCCCGTCCCCGTTACAGATTTCTTCCTCCGAACTCAGGCCGCGCTGATGCCCACGGCGTTGCGTTCAGCTTTTGCCCTGTCATCAATCTGGCCGCCGTAGACTTCGAGGGCGCGGTCGGCCATGCGCGCGACGCTGTAGTGTTCGCGCACGCCGCGGAAGCCGCGCTCGCTCAACCCGGCGGCGAGCTCGCGGTCTTCGGCGAGGCGGGCGAGGCCGTCGGCCAGGCTCGCGGCGTCGTCCGGCTCGACGAGGAGGCCGCCGCCCGTGCGCTCGACCACTTCGGTGAACGCGCCGCGGCGCGGCTGGACGACGGGCACGCCGCAGGCCATCGCTTCGAGCAGGAAGAGGCCCTTCGGCTCGTCGTAAGTGGCCGGCACCGAGAGCACGTCGAGGCCGCGCAGGAATTCCACCTTGCCCTCGCGGTCGAGCGCGCCGCGGTAGTGGAACTCGTCGCCCAAACCCCACTCGCGCATCCGCCGCTCGATCTGTCGCAAATACTCCTCGTGCTCCGGGCCGAGGTAGCCCGCCGCCTCCAGACGCGCCCCGCCCACCCGCCCGCTCTCGCGCAGCAGCCTGTAGGCTTCGGCCAAAAGGTGCAGCCCCTTCTCGGGCGCGACGCGCGCGAAGTAGCCGACCGTGTAGGGCTTGTCTGCGGGCCGCGGGGGCCGGGCCGCGAAGCCTTGCAGGTTGATGCCAAGCGGGACGACGCGCACCTTCCCCTCGGGGATGCCGAGGTAGCCGGGCATGAAGCGCGCGTAATAGTCGCTGACCGCCACGAAGCAGTCCACGTCTTTGACCTGCCCGCGGATGAGTCTCAGAGACTCCGTGCGGTAAGGCTCCGGCAAGCCTTCGAGGAAGAGGTCTTCGCCCTGGAGCGTGCAGTAGACGGGGAGGCGGAGCGCCTCCTTGATGGGCCGGGCGAGGCTGATGAGGAGCGTGTAGGGGAGGCTGACCACGTCGAAGGGCGGCTCGTGGCGGAGCCAGTCGAGCATCTTGCCGAGTTCCTTCCGCTGGTTGCCGTCCTCGCCCCTGAGCATCGAGACGGTCATCTCGCCGAGGAACCGGGGGCTGGTGGCGAGCGAGCGCCGCGCGGCCAGCTTGAGGGCGAGCGGAGAGTCCCAGAGGCGGTCGAGCCAGCGCGGCGTCTTGCGGAAGAGCGCCGAGTGCTGTTCGAGGTAGACGCTGATGCCGCCGAAAAAGACCCGCCCGCGGCTCACGTTCGGCTCGTCCGTGAGCGTCGGCGTGTACATCGGCAGCAGCGCCACGTCGTGCCCGCGCCGGATCATCTCGGCGGCGAGCGCGTTGTCGCGCAGACAACTCCCGCAGTACATCTGCGCCGCCCCGGCCGTGATGTAGAGAATCCTCATGGGAATTTTTGATTTGTGATTTGCGATTTTGATTTAGCCGTCAGTCATCAGTCAAAGGCAAAAACTGACAACTGATGACACCCAATCGCCAATCAAAAATCCGAAATCAAAAATCTACGAGGCGCGTTGAAAGGCCCGGCGCGCGTAGAGGTGCTCGAAGAGGTTGCCTTCGTGCGGCTGGTCCCAGGCGATCTGCATCGTGGAGACGGGGCCGACGTTGAGGCGGTCGACGAGCGGCGAGGAGACGAGGCGGTTGACGAGTTCGGCGTCCTCGGTGATCGCCGTCACGACGAGGCTCGGGCCGAGCGCCTCGGGAATCTCCTCGGGCCTGACCTCGACGACGCTGGCGAAGGGGAACAGGAACTCGCGGTTCGCCAGCGGGTGCTCCGGCCCGCAGCGCACGACCGTGGGCAGGAGGTACGAGCAGCCCTCGAAGCGCGCGAGCCGCTCGGGGCCGCGCAGGCCCGCCGACACGTCGCGCGCGCCCGGCTCGGAATTGAGCAGCCCTTCGATC
>JALZHT010000815.1 GCA_030860645.1 Acidobacteriota bacterium | reverse complement strand
CCCTCAGCCCCTTCGGCTTCGTCCTCCACGGCGGGGCCGGGACCATCGAGCGCAGCCGCATGACGCCCGAGCGCGAGGCCGCCTACCGCGCCGCGCTCACCGGGGCACTGACGGCCGGGTTCGAGGTGCTGCAAAGGGGCGGCCCCGGCCTTGACGCCGTGGTCGCCGCCATCCGCCTCCTCGAAGACTCGCCGCTCTTCAACGCCGGCAAGGGGGCCGTCTTCACGAGCGAGGGGACGAACGAACTCGACGCCTCGATCATGGACGGGCGGACGCTCAAGGCCGGGGCCGTCGCCGGCCTTAAGCGCGTCAAAAACCCGATCCTGCTGGCCCGCCTCGTCATGGAACAGTCGCCGCACGTGATGATGGTCGGCGACGGGGCCGAAGTCTTCGCCCGCCAGAAGGGCGTCGAACTCGTTGACCCGAAATACTTTTTCACCGAGGAGAGGTGGGAGCAGCTCCAGCGGCGGAAGCAAGAGGAGCGTCAGAGCAGCCCGCCACGCAGCTCCGTCCGCGGCGGCGAAAAATTTCCGGCGGACGAGAGAAAATTCGGGACGGTCGGGGCCGTCTGCCTCGACCGGGCGGGGAACCTTGCGGCCGGGACTTCGACCGGCGGGATGACCAACAAGAGGTTCGGCCGGGTCGGCGACTCGCCCGTCATCGGGGCCGGAACTTACGCCAACAACGAGACTTGCGCCGTTTCCTGCACCGGCGACGGCGAGTATTTCATCCGCGCGGCCGTCGCCCACAGCGTCTCCGCCGCGATGGAGCACGGCCGCCGCCCGCTGGCCGAGGCGGCCCGGTTGGCGATTGAGCAGGTGGGGCGGCTCGGCGGGACGGGCGGCCTGATCGCCATTGACCGGCGCGGCAATTTCACGACGCCTTTCAACACCTCGGGGATGTACCGGGGCCACGTCGGCCCGGACGGGCGGCCGCGGGTGCAGATTTACAGAGACTAGACGGGGCCGCCGGGGGGAATCCGGGGCGGCCCCGGACAGTCCCGCGGGCCGCCCCGGCCGCGCCCCGAAGTGTCGAAAAATGATTGAATTCGCAGAAATGTTTATTGACACTGGCGGCCGTTTCGTGTAAATAAAGCGAGGTCTTTTGAAGCCCGAGTGGCTCTCATGCCTGCTTTTGTGAGAAGTAGCCGCGCGTGGCTTTCCTGACTGAGACGGGATTGGCGAGATAAGCAAACACAAATCGTCTCATGCGAGCCCAAGATTTTCACGAGGCTTGCAGCGCGCTCTCTCAAATCTTGACAGTTTCACCTACGGGAGGAGAAGTAATGATCAGCAGAATTCGGGGCCGCAAGCCCATCACGCTGGCCCTAGCGATTGCCGTCCTGTGCGTTCAGTCAATGGTCGCCCTGGCCGCGCAGCAGGGGCAGGCAGGGCCGACCGGCGACCTGTCGGTGGTCGGTGAGGTCTCGGTCAACGGCACCAGCGCGATCTCCGGCGCGACCGTTTTCTCGGACAGCACCATCGCGACCGGGCAGAAATCCAGCGCCGTCGTCAGCCTCGGGAAACTCGGGCGCGTCGAGCTGCTGCCGAACTCCAGCCTGAAGCTCAGCTTCACGGACTCGGGCGTGACCGGCATGCTCAGCGCGGGCCGCGTCCGCGTCTCGTCCTCCACGGGCGTCAACGCCACCATCTCGACCAAGGACGGCTCGGCGGTCGCCGACATCCAACAGGCGAACGTCTTCCTCGTTGACGTGGATTGCGGCGACACGCTCGTCCAGACCCAGTCGGGCCGCGTCGAGCTGCGCGCCGGCAACAGCGTCAAGCAGATCGCCGCCGGCAACCAGGACACGGCCGGCCAGGCCACGCCGGGCACGCGCTGCACCCGCTTCCAGCAGCCCGAGATGCGCGGCCTTTCGAGCGGCGCCCTCGCGGCCCTCCTGCTCGCGGCCGGCGGCGCCATCGCGGCGGCCATCATCGCCGCCACACAGGACAACGACTTCAACTTCGGCGGCACCCCGATCGTCATCAGCCCCTCGCGCTAAACTTTCCCCGGTTTTTCGCGGCTCAGGGCTCCGGTTGTGCCGAATTAACGCTCGAACCCGGTTCGACCCCACACCTTTGCGGGTCACGCGCATGCAGCGCCGCGTGACCCGCAACCTTTTGTCTGAGATAATCTCCCGCTGGTCTGTAATCCCACCACCGGAAAGGTCGTTGTACGCAAGATGCACATCGCGGTAATCGGGACGGGTTACGTCGGGCTCGTGACGGGAACCTGTTTCGCGGAGTTCGGCACGTCCGTGACCTGCGTGGACGTGGACGCCGACAAGATCGAAAGGCTCAAGCGGGGCGAGATGCCCATCTACGAGCCGGGCCTCGACCAGCTCGTCGCCAAGAACACGCAGGCCGGCCGCCTCCACT
>JALZHT010000814.1 GCA_030860645.1 Acidobacteriota bacterium | reverse complement strand
CGTACCCGACCGTCGCGCCGCAGGAGTTGGAGCGCCTGCTCGGGCTCCACTCGCTCGACCCGCACGCCCTGCTCGGCGCGCACCCGACGCCGCGCGGCGTCGTCGTCCGCGCCTTCCGCCCCGACGCCGAGCGCGTCGAACTCCTCGTCGAGGGCGAAGGCCCGCGCGAGATGGTGAGGTCGCACCCGGCCGGCTTCTTCGAGCTGCTCCTGCCGGGCCGCCAGCAGCTCTTCCCTTACCTCTTGCGCGTCGCCTACCCCGGCGGCCAAGCCTTCACGCTGCGCGACCCCTACACCTTCCTCCCCACCTTCGGCCGCCTCGACGAGCACCTCTTCAACGAGGGCCGGCACTGGCAAATCTACGAGAAGCTGGGCGCGCACGTCCGCGACCTCGGCGGCGTCCGCGGCGTCTCGTTCGCCGTCTGGGCCCCGTTCGCCGACGGCGTGAGCGTCGTCGGCGACTTCAACAACTGGGACGGCCGGCTCCACCAGATGCGCAAGCTCGGCGTCTCCGGCGTCTGGGAAATCTTCCTCCCCGACCTCGGCCCCGGCGCCGTCTACAAGTACGAGATTCACCGCCACGGCCACCTCCCCTTCCTCAAGGCCGACCCCTACGCGCTCTACGCCGAAGTCCCGCCCGCCACCTCCTCGGTCGTCTTCGAGGTGGGCTACCAGTTCACCGACCGCGAGTGGATGCAGGCGCGCGCCGCGCGGGATCACTACCGCCGCCCGCTCAGCATCTACGAGGTGCACCTCGGCTCGTGGCGGCGCGTGCCCGAAGAGCAGGGCCGCTCGCTCACCTACCGCGAGACCGCGCCCGCGCTCGCCGACTACTGCCTGGAATTGGGCTTCACGCACGTCGAGTTCCTGCCGCTCAAAGGCCACCCTTACGGCGGCTCGTGGGGCTACCAGGTGGCGAGCTACTACGCGCCCACCGCCCGCTTCGGCGACCCGGACGGCTTCCGCTTCCTCGTGGACTACCTGCACAACCGCGGCGTCGGCGTCATCATGGACTGGGTGCCCGCGCACTTCCCGAAGGACGACTGGGCGCTCGGCCGCTTCGACGGCACGGCCCTCTACGAGCACCTCGACCCCCGGCAGGGCGAGCACCCCGAGTGGGGGACTTTCATCTTCAACTACGGCCGCAACGAGGTCCGGAACTTCCTCATCGCCAACGCGCTCTTCTGGCTCGGCGAGTGCCACGTTGACGGCCTGCGGGTGGACGCCGTCGCCTCGATGCTCTACCTCGACTACAGCCGCACCGAGGGGCGCTGGGTGCCGAACAAGTACGGCGGGCGCGAGAACCTCGAAGCCGTTGATTTCATCCGCGAGCTGAACGAGGTCGTCCACCGCGAGCAGCCCGGCGCGATGATGATCGCCGAGGAGTCCACCTCCTGGCCGCTCGTCACGAAGGGCGCGGATCAGGGCGGCCTCGGCTTCGACTTCAAGTGGAACATGGGCTGGATGCACGACACGCTCAAGTACTTCGAGCGCGACCCCCTCGTCCGCCGCTACTTCCACAACAACCTGACCTTCGGCCTGACCTACGCCTGGAGCGAGAATTACATCCTCCCCTTCTCGCACGACGAGGTCGTCCACATGAAGGGGTCGATGCTCAACAAGATGCACGGGACGCGCGCGCAGAAGTTCGCCAACCTGCGCGCGCTCTACGCCTACATGTGGGCGCACCCCGGCAAGAAGCTCCTCTTCATGGGCGGCGAGTTGGGCCAGTGGCGCGAGTGGAGCGAGGAGCGCAGCCTCGACTGGCACCTGCTCGACGAGCCGGAGCACGAGGGCGTGCGCGCGCTCGTGCGCGACCTCAACCGGCTGCTCGGCGAGCGCCCCGCGCTCTACGAGGCCGATGTCGAGCCGCGCGGCTTCCGCTGGATCGACGTGGACAACGCGCCGGAGAACGTCGTCGCCTTCCTCCGCGCGGGGCCGTACACCGGCGACCGCCTCGTCTGCGTCTGCAACTTCTCGGCGGTCGCGCGCCCCGGCTACCGCCTGGGCCTCCCCGCGGCCGGCACCTACCGCCTCATCCTCAACACCGACGCGCCCGTCTACGCCGGCTCGGACGCCGCCTCCGCGCCCGAGTCGTTCGAGGCCGAGGAGCAGCCCGTGCACGGCTTCCCCTTCTCGGCCGCGCTCGACCTGCCGCCGCTCACGACGCTCTGGTTCCTCGCCCCGACCGACGAGGCCGGAGGCCCGAACGGCGTCGCCGGGAACCCGACGAACGAAGCGCCCACCCCCGCCCCGAAGAAGCCGCGCGCGCGGGCGACGAAGAAGTCGGCGGCGAAGAAGTCGGCGGCGAAGCGCGGCCCGCGCAAGAAGACCGAATGAAGCGCGCCGCACCGACGAGCACTAGGGAGGCGCCCCTCAT
>JALZHT010000154.1 GCA_030860645.1 Acidobacteriota bacterium | reverse complement strand
ACCGTCGGCGTCTACACGCTGAGCGGCGCGCTGGCGGGCGTGGCGGGCGTGCTGCTGGCGTCGAGGCTCGGGTCGGGGCAGCCGGTGGCGGCCGTCGGCTGGGAACTCGACGCCATCGCGGCGGTGGTCGTAGGCGGCACGCTGCTGACGGGCGGCCAGGGCGGCGTCGGCTCGACGCTCGCCGGCGTGCTGCTCCTCGGGCTCATCTTCAACCTCTTCAACCTCGAAGGATGGATCAGCCCGTGGTGGCAACTCGTGCTGCGCGGCGTCATCCTCCTCGCGGTCGTCGTGGTGCAGAACCGTTTAATTCAAAAGAGATAAATCGTGAATCGTAAATCGCCGGCCTTCCCACCGCCCTGCGCTTAACCACCCCGGGATCACGCCACACGGCCACGATTCACGCGCTCTGTTTTTATGAGTCGTTACAGTCAGACGGAAATCGGGGCGTTCGTGCGGCGGGTGCTGGATGACGGGTTTTGCGTGCTGCCGGGTCACTTCCCGCGGGCGACGATGGAGTCCTGGCGCGCGGAGTTCGCGCCGCGGCTCGCGCGCCACATCGAGCGCGAGGGGCACCTGCTGAACCGCGGGCCGGCGCGCTACTACGTGACGCTGCCTTTCGTCAGCCCTTTCGCCGACCCGAACATCTATGAGGACGACGACGTGCTCGCCGTCGTCCGCGGGCTGGTCGGCGACGACGCCGTGATGTGCCAGCTCGCGGCCGATACGCCTCTGCTCGGCTCTGAGTACCAGGACGTTCACCGCGACGCGCCGCCGCTCTTCCCCGAGACTGGCGTCGAGACGCCGCCCTTCCAGCTCGCGGTCAACTTCCCCCTGGTCGACGTGACTCCGGAGAACGGCCCCTTCGAGGTGGCGCGCGCGACGCAGATGCTGTCGAAGGAGGAGGGGCTGCGACGGCTGGAGTCGGGCGTGGCGGAGCTGGAGCCCCTGCTGATGAAGGCCGGCGACGTGATGATCCGCGACGTGAGGGGCCTGCACCGCGGCACGCCCAACCGCACCGACGAGCCGCGGCCGATGGTCGTCATCGGCTACAGCCGCCGCTGGCTCTTCCGCCCGGAGGTTTCGATCCGCATCCCCCGCGCCGTCTACGGGACGCTCTCGGAGCGGGCGCGCTTCCTGCTCCGCTTCAACCCCGTGGTGGATCGGCCTGAAGAGGACGAGACGGAGGTCTACCAGTCTTTCGCCTACTGAAAGGATCGCGGCGGGTTCGTCTGCTGCAACGGTGTCCGATTTTGTCCCGGGATGATTTCGGCAATGCTCCCGCCCGGCGGTTCGGGGGCGCGCCCCGGGCGGCGGCCGGCTCCGTCACCGATCCTCAGGTTTTTGGTTGAGGCGGTTCAGCTTGAGGTAGAGGCCCGCGCGCGAAAGCCCGAGCGCCTTGGCGGCCCGCGCGATGTTGCCCGACGAACGTCGCAACGCGGACTGGATCATTTGTCGCTCAAGCTCTTCGGTCGCCTCGGCGAGCGTCCGGTTGAAGGGGACGACCACGGAGAAGGGGTTCGCCAGCGTGGCGGCGGCCTTCGCGCCGCCCAAGTCACGCGCCCCGCGCACGATCTCCGACGATAGAGACTCGGCCGTGACAACGGTGTTCGAGTCAGCGTAGGCGACGACGCGCCGCAACTCGTTGCAGAGTTGGCGCACATTGCCGGGCCAGTCATAGGCCGTCAGCAGGTCAACCGCCTCCGCGGCCAGTTGGATGCCGCTCTTGCCGGACTCAAGCCGGTAGAGGTCGAGGTAGTAGCTAATGAGCGCCGGGATCTCCTCCCGCCGCTCGCGCAGCGGGGGCACGTTCACGCGGATGACGTTGAGGCGGTAGAACAGGTCTTCGCGGAATCGCCCGGCGGCGGTTTCTCGCTCCAGGTCGGCGTTCGTGGCGGCGATGACGCGCACGTCAACGCGCACCGGCTTGGTTTCTCCGAGGGGGTGAATCTCCCCTTCCTGCAAGAACCGCAGCAGCTTCGGCTGTAGCTCCAACGGCAACTCACCGACTTCGTCGAGGAAGAGAGTGCCGCCCTCGGCCGCGCGGATGACGCCCCCGTGGTTCGTCGCCGCGCCGGTGAACGAGCCGCGCCGGTAGCCGAACAAATGGCCCTCGATAATCTCGCGCGGCACCGCCGAGCAATTGAACGGCAGGAAGATGCCCTCGCGCCGCCCACTCTCCGCGTGCAGGGCGTGCGCCACGAGTTCCTTGCCGGTGCCGGATTCGCCGGTGACAAGGACGGTGGCGTCGGACGAGCGAATTTTGTCAAGCTGTTCGAGCACCCTGGTCATCGCGCGGCTCGCGCTGATGAACCCGGTGCCGGGGATGCGCTCCGAAACCCGCGTCGGGTCGAACGCCTGCGGGCGGCACGCTTCGCTCCGTAGCAGCAACACGTGCAACCCCTGTTCGGCCAGGTCGAGCAGCGGTCGCAGGTTGACCTCCCCGCGGCGGAAGCGTCCGGCCCGCGGCCTGAGCAGATAGAGCAAGTAACTCAATCGCGGGAGGTGGGCGAAGCGGAAAACGAAGTGCCGCTCGTACTCGTCCGCCGACAGTCCGGCGAGGTGTCGGAGCGCCTCGTCACTCACCTGATCCGCCGCGCCCGATGCAGCCACGGCGGTCAACTGCCCGTCGGCCGCAACCTCGACGACGAAGGCCGCCTCGGCGGCGGACTGCTCGCGCGCTATCGCCGCCAGCTCTTGCAGCAGCAGGCGGCGCGAGACGGACGCCTGCACGAGCCTCCACGCGATAAAGCCGTCCATCACAGACACCAGACCTTCGCCCGGAAGCGGCGCGTGACCGGCCCGCGCCGGCGGCCCGTCCGACTCGCCCGCGCCACGCGACGCCAGGCGACTCCCCACAGACGCGAGGTATTCGTCCGCCTCCCGCCCTTCGGCAGCGGCCCCGAGCCGTTCGAAGACCGCGTGCGCCGATGCCGCCTCCGCCACGGCCTCTTCGACGCGGCCCGAACGCTCCAACAGCCGCGCCCTGACGACCCGATTGACGGCGCAGTCAAAGCTATAGCCGAGGACTTCAAAAGCCGAAGTGCTCTGGCCGAGCGACTGGAAAGCAAGAGCGAGGCGGCCCTCCGCCGCGCTCAACTTCGCGGTCAGCCTCATCAAGATGCCCCACAGCGGCAGGTTCGTCCCTTGCTTCAGCTCCGCCCGCGCGGCCTCGACGGCGCGGCGGGACTCTTCCGCATCCCCCCTCCGAAGCAAGGCTTCCGCCAGCCACAGCCTCGCTTCGGCCAGATACCACTGGTCGCCGACGGCCGAGGCCAGTTCGACGGCGCGCTCCAGACTGTCCACGGCCGCGTCCGCGTCGCCGCCAGCCAGGCGGACGCGCCCGACCGTCATCTCGATTTCCGAAGCGACCCGGTGCTCTCGCTCGGCTTCACGCGACAGCCACGCCAGCGCCTCCGCGAGCAACGCGTCGGCCTCTTCGAGACGGCCTTTTAGCAGGTGGAGGAGGGCGCGCGTTTGCAGGACTGACGCGGCGTATTCGGCCCGGGGCGTGTCGCGCACCAGGTCGGCGGCGGCCCCGGCCAGTCGTTCGGCCTGCCCCCACTCGCCGACCCTGATTAAACGCATCGCGAGGTTGTTGTAGTAGATTCCGAGCGCGAGCAGGTTATTCGTCTGCCGGACGTGGGCGATGCACTTCTCGAAGGCGGCGAGGACGCGCGGCGTGTCGCCGAGGTTCTCGTAGATGATGCTGAGGTCGTTGTAGGCGCGGCACAGCAGGTCATGTTCGCCCCGGTCGCCGACGAGGGCGATGGCCTGTTCGATGGAGCGGATGGCGTCGCGGTGCCGCCCTTCGCGCGCGGCGACATTGCTGACGCTCAGGTGAACCTTGGCGAGCATGCGCCAGTCGCCGACGCGGCGGTAGCGCTCCAGCGCCGCGGCGTAATGGTCGCGCGCGAGGCGGAACTCGGAAACGGACAGGTACGTCCGGCCCAGACCGAGGTGGCACGCGCCGATCTGGTCTTCGGCGTTGAGCCGGCGCGCCGCGCGCAACGCCTGGGTGAAGAGTCCGATGGCGCGCGGCGCGTCGTTGTTGAAGGAGTAGGCCCAGGCCAGGCGGAGCAGCACGCGCAAGCGCGTCGGCTCCGTCAGGCGTGAGCGTTCGGATGAGTCGGCGTACTTAGCGACGGCTTCAAGCTGCTCACGATGCTGGCCCATCCTTTCGAGAGCCTCGCTGAGCATGCACCTGGCGCTAGCCTCTTCCTCGGCCGGACGTAGCCCGGCCCTCAAAGCCGACTCCAGATAGCCGACCGCTTCCTCGAAGCGATTATTCTCCAGCGCGTTACGGCCTTCCGCGAGCCATTCGGCGGCCCTGTAGCGAAGTGCTAACCCTTTCGTGCTCATAAAAACTTCGTGTCAAGGCCGCGCCGGAACACGGGCCGCCGGCGATAAGCTTCGTCGTGATGCAAGGGACGGGGGTATTGTACAGGGGGATTATAGAACTACGAATTCTGATGTTGATGAGATCGGGCGGCAACGAATTTAGCATCCGTTTGCAAGGCGCGCGCAATCTTCGCCGTGGACGACGACACCGGGAGCGTTCCTGGCGGCGCGGGAACGCGAGGTCGCGCCCGTCACGATCTTCCGGACGGCCCCGGCCCCTCGCGCCCCGTGAGGGGAGACGCCTAAGCCTCGTGAAGTGTTAACTCGCTTGACAGTTGTCAAGCGAGTTGGCATCCGCGGGAAACGCATGGCGTGTTTGGACGTTACGCCGGCCCCCGACTTCGGGTGTCTACTCTCTTGACAGTTTCAACGCCGCCGCCCGCCGTCAGCGACTCACCGAAAAATCAAAAAACCTTCTGAATATCAGGCGCGAAGTGCCGGCCCGCAACTGCCCGGGAGGCGGCACGCGCCTTGCACTTCTCGCCGCGCCTCTCCCGGCAGTGGATGCTCTCCCGACGAGTGAGCAGACGAGAGACGATCCGCACAAGTTCGGCACGGCGTCTTCTTATAAACGCGTCTCATCCTCAAGCCCTTGAATAAGACGGCGGAGCCTGTTTGACCTTTCTTGAAGGGGCGCTTGGCGTCAGCGTCCGTCCCCATCGTGAAAGCGAGACGGCCCCGCGCCTGCCGGCTAGAGGCCCTCTTACGAGCCGACGCATTAACGCGCGTGAGAACTAACGTTCGAGCGCGTCCACCTCCCGCAGTGACTCTGCCACCGGCAGAATAAAGGAGTTCCCTCATGTCGAAATGTCAGTTCCGGTCTGCCTCCCGAAGGCTTCTCTCGCTCTTCAACGCCGCCCGCGCGCGCGGTCAAAGGTTGTCGGCGGCTCTCGCCTTCGCCGCGCTTTTCGTCGTGCTCGCGGGCGGCGACGCCCGCGCCCAAAGCCCGAACTGTGACGCGCTGGTGCCGAGCGGCGGCGACGACGCGCCCGCCATCAACAACTGTCTGCTCAACTCCGGTCGCGCGATTCTGTCGGCCAGCGTCAACGACTTCAAAATCTTCGAGCCGATCCGGATCGTCAACCTGCCCGGCAGGACGCTGGCCGGGGCCGGGAGGGACGCGACCAAAATCCGCCCCTACTTCTCCTGCGGCGACCCCCGCTTCCTCAACGGCTCGGCGTTCAAGATACCCATCGAGGTCAGGCAGTCGTCCGGCTCCGTGGTCAAGAACTTCCACCTCGACCTCGACCAGTTGAGAAAGGACTGCGGCCACGGGGGCAACTTCGCCATCACCATCAACAAATCGGGCGGGAGTCAGGTGACCGACCTGAGAATTACGGGGTCGCGTTATAACTCCCTCGAATACACGAGCGGCTGGGCGCACGGGGCGGGCGTCAGCGTCGTTAACTCGGATAACAGCTACGTCACGGGGAACGTCATCAAAGACCTCGGCTACGCGGGCAGCTTCGCCGGGGCCGAGGCCATCTCCGTCGCCAACTCCAAAAAAACCACCGTCCAGAACAACACGATCACCCGCGTCGCCTTCGGCATCGTCGTCACCAACAAACCCGCCGCCGAAGGGTTCACGGGGGACGCCAGCAACACCGTCGTCACCGGCAACAGCATCACGGGGGCTTCGCAGATCGGGTGCCCGGACTGCTCACAAGGGCGCGCCATCAAGCTCCAGGCCTGCACGAACGACGCGCAGCCGCTCCGCAACGTGACCGTGACCTATAACAGCGCCTCGAATTACGGGGGGCAAAGCGGCGGCCACGCCGTCGGGGCCAACGGGCAGGGTGGCACCGGCCTGATGGTTCTCTGCGGGGTGCAGTACAGCAAGTTCGAGAATAACGTCTTCAACAACGCGCCCTTCGCGCTGCAAGGGCTGTTCATCAACAGCGTGGACACCCCTACCCTGAAAAAAGCGACGCACCACAATACATTCAACAACAACACCTTCGAATCGGGGAGGGGCTCGGGCTACTGCAACGGCGACTGCTCGGACGTGGAGTTCGGCACCGAAGGCCCCGACCAGATCGGCATTTCCAGGGGCAGCGCCGGCACCAACACACTAAAGCCGCTGCCGACCGGGTTCGGGTACGGCTACGCCATCCGGGTGAGGTTCACCCGCGGCTGTAGCCAGTACAGCCACGCGTGGTTCGTGTACCCGCCGGGCCAGAACTTCATTTACCGGGGCCAGTCGCTGACGCTCGCCGGGGCCGGCGTCAGGCCGCCGGATTTCTTCTCGGTCATCACCTTCAGCTTCAGGAACGCGACCGGGATCGAAGTCGCCTCCTTCACGAGCCCGCGGTCTCAAAGCAACTGCGTGGTGGATCAAAGGCCGTTCACCATCAGCGCCACGCAGTTCGCCCCGGGTAAATACACCGTCTACGCCAAGTATTACGACGGTAACGCCGCCGACGTGTTCATCCAGGACGATCCCATCGGCACGCTCGACGTGAGGTAGGCGCGCAACGGGGGACGACCCAGTCCGGCGTCGTCTCACCCCCGGCTCGGAGACGCTCGACGGAAGGGGG
>JALZHT010000153.1 GCA_030860645.1 Acidobacteriota bacterium | reverse complement strand
CTTCAAGTTGTGCCTGACCTGCCGGGCCGGTTCAAGGATTTTATGAACTATCCCGGGACTCCCGCCCGTTCGCCTAAAATCCCAGCGCCCTGAACTTCTCGTAGCGCCGCGCCAGCCTCTCCGACGCTGTCAAACCCTGCGAACGCCGCAACCCCTCAAGTAAAGCCTCATCCAAATGGCGCGCGGCCTCGTCGTATGAAGTGTGCGCCCCCTCCCCCGGCTCGGGCACGATCCGGTCGATGATCCCGAGCGCCTGGAGGTCTTTCGCCGTCACCTTCAGCGACTGCGCGGCCTTCCCCGCTTCGGACGCATCCTTCCACAGAATCGCCGCGCACCCTTCGGGCGTGATGACGGAGTAGACCGCGTTCTCCAACATCAAAACCGCGTCGCCCACCCCGATCGCCAAAGCCCCGCCCGACCCGCCCTCCCCTATGATCGCCACGACCACGGGGACGTTGAGCCGCGCCATCACGAGGAGGTTATTCGCAATCGCCTCGGCCTGCCCGCGCTCCTCCGCGTCGATGCCCGGGTAAGCCCCCGGCGTGTCGACCAGCGTGATGACGGGGCGGCCGAACTTCTCCGCCAGTTTCATCACGCGCAGAGCCTTGCGGTAGCCCTCGGGCTTGGGCATCCCGAAATTCCGCAGCCGCCGCTGCTTCATGTCCCTCCCCTTCTGCTGCGCGATGACGACCACCGGCGTCCCGTGGTAAGTCGCGAACCCGCAGATCAGCGCCCGGTCGTCGGCGTACCGGCGGTCGCCGTGGAGTTCGACAAAATCCGCGAACAGACGCTCGATGTAGTCGAGCGCGTACGGCCGCTCGGTGTGCCGCGCCAGCCTGACGCGCCCCATCGCCTCCTCCTGCGCGGCGACCGGCGCACCCTCCTGCTGCGAACTCTCTTCCAAGCCCATCCCTCTCTCGAATACGTTCGACGGCCGCGGCGCCGAGCCCCCGCCCGGCGGCGCCCCGCCTAGCGCATCCAGTCGACGAAGCACCCCGACTCCCTCAGTTTCGATTCGAGATGCAACCCTCCCGCCACGCGCAGGGTGCTGTGCGAGCGTGTGCGGACGAGGATGCCGTCCACGAGCATTTCGAACTGCACCTCGCAGTCGCCCTTGTTCGACTGCAAAACCTGCCAGATGTCTTCCAGCTTCGCCCCCGCCGAGAGGTCGAGCGGGAGGCGTACGACCAACGTCTTCGCGCGCCTCTGCACCGCCTCCTCCAACAACATGGTCTCGGCGACGATGACCGTGCAGACGTTATCATCGCTCACCTCCAGCCTCCCTGTCACGACCACCGCCTGGTCGTCGACGAGCAGCTTGCCCGACTTCGCGAACACGTCCGGCCACGCGACGCACTTCACCCCCCCGTCCCGGTCTTCGAGGCGGAACAGCCCGAAGCGATCCCCCTTCTTCGTCGTGCGCACCTGCGCCTCCGTGACCACGCCCCCGATGTTAATCACCTTCCCGCCGCCCAGCGCGGCGAGCGCGGAGGTCTGCGTGCATTTGAGCTTCGAAAGGATGTCCGCGTAATTTTCCAGCGGGTGGCCCGTGATGTAAAACCCGATGGCGTTTTTCTCGCCGTTCAGCAACTCGGCCTTCGACCACGGCGCGGCCGCGGGCAGCACGTCCTGGCGCGGCCCCGTCTGTCCCTCCGAAACCACCCCGAAGAGCGCGCTCTGCCCGACCTCCCGCGCCTTCTGCGCCCGCGTGCCGCACGTCAGCGCGGCGTCGATGGCCGCGAAGAGGCGCGCCCGCCAGCCCTCCGCGGGCACCCCGGCGGCGCAGAAGGAGTCGAAGGCCCCCGCCGAGACTAAACTCTCCAGCACCCTGCGGTTTAAGGCGCGGTGCCCCACACGCTCCGCGAAGTCGAAGAAGGAGAGGAACCGGCCCGCGCGGCGCGCCTCCAGGATCGCCTCGACGCTCGAATGGCCGACGCCCTTGAGCGCCTCCAGGCCGTACCGGATGCCCCCCTTGACGGGCGTAAAGCCGGCCTCGCTCTCGTTGATGTCCGGCGGGAGCAGACTGATCTTCTGGCTCTTCAACTCCTGCACGTACTTGAAGACCTTCGAGGTGTCTTCGAGTTCGTTCGAGAGGACGGCGGCGTAGAAGTGCTCCGGGTAGTGGGCCTTCAGGTAGGCGGTCTGGAAGGCGAGGTAGGCGTAGGCGACGCTGTGGCTGCGGTTGAAGCCGTAGTCGGCGAACTGCGCCATCAGGGAGAAGATCTGCTGGGCCTTCTCCCGCTTGATGCCGCGGGTCACGGCCCCTTCGATGAACTTGGCCTCGTGCTTCTCCATCTCCTCGCGCTTCTTCTTGCCCATCGCCCGGCGCATGAGGTCGGCCTCGCCCAAGGAGTAGCCGGCCAGTTTCTGCGCCAGCTGCATGATCTGCTCCTGGTAGACGATGATGCCGTAGGTGTTCGAGAGAATCTCCTTCATCTCCGGCAGGAGGTAGCGGACGGACTTGTGCCCGTGGTGGCGCTCGATGAAGTCGTCGACCATCCCGCCGTCGAGCGGCCCCGGCCGGTAGAGCGCGTTGAGGGCCGCCAGATCCTCCAGGCCTTTGGGCTTGAGCCGCCGGCAGATCTCCTGCATCCCCACCGACTCGAACTGGAAGACGGCCTCGGTGCGCCCCTCGGCGAAGAGCTCCATGCTCGGCGGGTCGTCGAGCGGGACGGCCGACCAGTTAATGTCGGTATTAAGCGTTTTCTTAATGGATTTTAAGCAATCGCTTATGATGGTCAGCGTCGTCAGCGCCAGGAAATCCATCTTCAGCATCCCCGTCTTTTCGAGGTCGGACATGGAGAACTGCGTCGTCACCTCCTGGTTCGAGGAGACGGCGACGGGCACCAGCTCCTCCAGAGGCTCCGGCGAGATGACCACGCCGGCCGCGTGCACCGAAGTGTGCCTCGCGCAGCCCTCCAGCCGCCTCGCCAGGTCGAGCAGATCCTTGATCTGCTCGTTCTCC
This sequence comes from Acidobacteriota bacterium, assembly GCA_030860645.1. Classification (GTDB taxonomy): domain Bacteria; phylum Acidobacteriota; class Blastocatellia; order Pyrinomonadales; family Pyrinomonadaceae; genus QHXN01. The sequence goes on along the minus strand of JALZHT010000153.1, from coordinate 3,973 downwards.
TCCACCGCCTTGCGCAACTCCGGCACCTGCTCCAGGGCCTGGGAAATGCTCACGTTACGGCCCCTTACCGGCGGCGGGATCAGCTTCGCGATCCGCTCGACCTCGGCGTACGGCATGTTCAGCGCGCGCCCCACGTCCTTGATGGCCGCCTTCGACGCCATCGTCCCGAAGGTGATGATCTGGCAGACCGACTGCTGGCCGTAGAGGTTCGTGACGTGCTCGATGACCTGATCCCGCCCGCGGACGCAGAAATCAATGTCTATGTCGGGCATCGTCACCCGCTCCGGGTTCAAGAATCTCTCGAAGAGCAGGTCGTACTGAAGCGGGTCTACGTCCGTGATCCCCAGGCAGTAGGCGATGAGCGAGCCGGCCGCCGAGCCGCGGCCCGGGCCGACCGGGATCTGGTTGTCCCTCGCGTACTTGATGAAGTCCCAGACGATGAGAAAGTAGCTGGAGAACCCCATCTGCTTGATGACGGCGATCTCCCTGGAGATGCGCTCCTGGTAGTCGCCGAAGGTGCGCTTCAAGCCCCCCTTCTCCCGCAGAGGCTCCCAGACCGTGGCGCGCCTGTACTCGTACCCCTCCCTCACGACCTTCTCGAAGTAGTCGTCCAGGCTGAGGCCGCGCTCGGCCTCCGGGATCGGGAAGACGGGCAGGAAGTTGGCGCCCTTCGGCAGCTCCAGTTCGCACATCTCGGCGATCCCGACCGTCCTCGTCAGCGCCTCGGGCAGCTCAGCGCCGAAGATCGCCCACATCTCCTCGGCCGAGCGGACGTAGAAGTTGGGCGGCCCGTAGCGCAGGCGGCTCGGGTCTTCGACCGTCTTCCCCGACCCGATGCAGAGGAGAATCTCGTGCGCCCGCGCGTCTTCCGCGCGCAGGTAATGCGCGTCGTTGGTGGCGACGAGAGGGATCGAGGTCTTGCGGGCCAGCTCGACCAGGGGCTTACGGATCTTCCTCTGGGCCTCCAGGTCGTGCTCCTGTATCTCCAGAAAATAGTTCCCCTTCCCCAGAGCCTCTTCGAATTCGTGCGCGGCGCAGGCCGCCTCGTCGAAGGCCCCGCGCGCCAGCATGGCCGAGGGGACGCCCGACATGCAGGCGGAGAGCCCGACCAGCCCCGAAGAGTTCCGGGAGAGGAGGTCGAGGTCTATGCGCGGCTTATAATAAAAGCCCTCGGTGTAAGCCTTCGAGCTGAGGCGGACGAGGTTGCGGTAGCCTTCGAAATTCTTGGCGAGCAGGATCAGGTGAAAGTTGGCCTTCTCGCCCGGCTTGACGCCCTTCTTGTCCTTGTCGTGCCGGCTCCCGCGCGTGATGTACACCTCACAGCCGACGATCGGCTTGACCCCCTGCGCCTTCATCGAGTGGTAGAAGGAGAGCGCGCCGAAGAGGTTCCCGTGGTCTGTGAGCGCGCAGGCGCCCATTCCCAGTTCGGACAACCTCTTGGCGAGGGGCTTGATTTGGATGGCGCCGTCGAGCAGGCTGAAGTCGGAGTGGAGGTGGAGGTGTACGAATTCCTTTTTTCTCATTTTCCTTCGGTTCTGTGGCGTCCCGGAAGAGTTCGGCCTGGCTGAGCGGGGGCACTATATCACGGACGCGAGGGCGGAAACGGGGACGAGATGTGGGCTAAAGTGACGCTTTAACAGGCTAAGCCGTTTGGGCAGAGCGGGATCGGCGGAGGAAATGACAAAATGCTTCAGAGCGCCGGCCCCGGCGCTCACTCCCACTCGATGGTGCTGGGCGGCTTGGAGCTGATGTCGTAGACGACGCGGTTAACCCCCCTCACTTCGGAGACGATGCGGCCCGAAATCCTCCCCAGAACGTCGTGCGGCAGGCGCGCCCAGTCGGCCGTCATCCCGTCGACGCTCGTCACCGCGCGGACGGCGACGACGCGCTCGTAGGTTCGGAAATCGCCCATCACGCCGACCGTCGAGACGGGGAGCAGGACGGGGAAAGCCTGCCAGACGCTGTGATAGAGGTTCGAGAGCTTCAGCTCCTCTTCGACGACCCGGTCCGCGGCGCGGAGGATTTCGAGCGACTCCTCTTTGACTTCGCCGAGGATGCGGACGGCGAGGCCCGGGCCCGGGAAAGGGTGTCGGCCGAGAATCTCTTCGGGCACGCCCAGCTCGCGCCCGATGCTCCGCACCTCGTCCTTGAAGAGTTCGCGTAGCGGCTCGATCAGCTTCAGGCGCATCCTCTCGGGCAGCCCGCCCACGTTGTGGTGACTCTTGATGACGGCCGAGGGGCCGCGCAAAGAGACCGACTCGATGACGTCCGGGTAGAGGGTGCCCTGGACCAGAAAATTCGCGCCGCCCAGCCTGTCCGCCTCGCGCTCGAAGACCTCTATGAAGACGCGCCCGATGGCGCGCCTCTTCCCCTCCGGGTCTGTGACCCCGGCGAGGGCCCCGAGGAAATCCCGCGCCGCCGGCACCCCGACGACGTTCAACTTCATGCTCTGCTTGAAAAGTGCGCACGTGGCCTCGAACTCCCCCTCCCGCAAAAGGCCCGAGTCCACGAAAATGCAGGTCTGCCGCTCGCCCACCGCCTGGTGCACGAGGGCCGCGGCGACGGTGGAGTCGACGCCGCCCGAGAGGCCGCAGACGACGCGCTCGCCGCCCACCGTCTCCCCGATCCGCGCGACCTGTTCGGCGATGATGGCGAGGGGCGACCAGTCGGGCCGCGCCCCGCAGACGTTGAAGAGGAAATTCTGGAGGATCTGTACGCCGAACGGGGTGTGGGCCACCTCGGGGTGGAACTGGACGCCGAATATGCGCTTGCTTAAACTCTCGAAAGCGTTAAGCACCCCGGCCGTCCGGGCCGTCTCGCGAAAGCCCGCCGGCATCCGCGTGACGTGGTCGCCGTGGCTCATCCAGACGTCCATCTCCCTCGGCAGCCCTTGAAAAAGAGGGCTTTCCGCCTCCGTCACGAAGAGGCGCGCGTAACCGTATTCCCTGCTCTGCGTGGGTTGGACCTCACCACCCAGGCCCGCGGCCAACACCTGGAGGCCGTAGCAGATGCCGAGGACGGGGCAGTCCAGGGCGCTCAACAGCTCCCCGGCCGGCCGCGGGGCGTCCTGCTCGTAGACGGAGGCCGGCCCGCCCGACAGGATCAATCCTTTCGGCCGGCGCGCGAGGATGAGTTCGGGGGCGGCGTTGTAAGGTAGAATTTCGCAATAAACTTTGGCCTCGCGGACGCGGCGCGCGATCAACTGGGTGTACTGTGAGCCGAAATCCAGGATAATGACCGTGTCGTGCGCGTGTTGAGTCAAAGTAAACCTCCTTCGGGGTTCGGGCATCCTGTGAACTGGCCGGGGCGGGGCGACCTCCGGAGTCCCGTGTGGCCCTGACGGCGGCCTATTTAAACAGAGAATGTTGTTCTAATCAAAGTCGACGTTCCGCGGAGAAGCAAGCCCGCCGGGCGGGTCTTCAGCCGGACATGAAAATTATCCGAACAGGGGTTCTCATCCGACTCGGGCTCGCCCTTTCCCTGCCCCTGACGTCCGCCCCGGCGCGCGGGCAGCAGCGGCCGCTGCTGTCAAAGCCGCTCGGGGTCGTCTGGAAATACGAGACGGGCGAGACCGTCAACTTCACCCCGGCGCTGAGCGCGGGCAGCGTGTACCTGCCGCTGCAAAACGGAGAGGTGGTCTCCCTGCGCGCCGCCGACGGGGAGTTGAATTGGCGGGCGGAGGTCGGGGGCAGCATCTCGGCCGCCCCGGCCGCCGACGAGGCGGCGCTCTACGTCGCGTCCGAAAGCGCCGGCGTGTCGGACGCGAGTCCGGCGAGAACCTCGGGGGCCGTCCGGTCTCTGGGGCACCAGAGCGGCGTCACGCTCTGGCTGCGGACGCTGCCGGCCCCGATCCGCGGCCAACTCGTCTCCGACGCGGCGGCGGTCTACGGCGGCGCCGAGGACGGCCGCCTTTACGCGCTGAAGAAGGAGACCGGGGAGGTACTCTGGGTCAGACAACACCCCTCCCCTTTCC
>JALZHT010000813.1 GCA_030860645.1 Acidobacteriota bacterium | reverse complement strand
CTCGACAACGCCGTGAAGTATTCCGACCAGGAGGTCCGCATCTCGGTCGAGCTGGCGACGCTCGACGAAAGGCGCCTGGCCGTGCGCGTCGCCGACCGCGGCGTCGGCATCCCGCGCGGGCAGTTGAAACGCATCTTCAAGCGTTTCTACCGCGTGCAGGGCAGCTTCATGCGGCGCTTCAAAGGCACTGGCCTCGGCCTCTTCATCGTGCGCTCGGTGGTCGAGAAGCACGGCGGGCGCGTCTACGCAGAGAGCGCGGGGCTGGGGCGCGGCAGCACCTTCATCATCCAACTGCCGAGGGCGACGGGCGGATGAGCGCCGTCCTCATAGTCGAGGACGAGAAGCACCTGGCCGACGGCCTGCGCTTCAACCTTGAGGCCGAGGGCTACACGGTCGAGACGGTCGGCGACGGCGAATCGGCGCTCGCCCTGCTGCTGGGGAGGCGCGAGTCTTTCGACGTGGTGGTGCTCGACGTGATGCTGCCCGGCAAGGACGGCTTCGAGGTCTGCCGAGAGCTGCGCGCGGCCTCTTCGGCCGTGCCCGTCCTGATGCTCACGGCCCGCGACGCGGTCGAGGACAGGGTCGCCGGCCTCGACTCCGGGGCCGACGACTACCTGCCGAAGCCGTTCGACTTCGATGAGCTGCTCGCGCGCCGAAGACGGCGGCGCGGGGCTGGGCCTCGCCATCGCCCGCTGGATCGCACAGGCCCACGATGGCAAGCTTGAGCTGGCCGACTCCGGCGGCGGCGGCACCACCTTCGTCGCCAGCCTCCCCGTCCGTAACTGACGCAGCCGCCACACTTCCGGCGTTTACTGCCCGTTTACCATAAATCTGCTAGAATTCGGATTAAAATTCAAAGCCGTGTGAGGTCTGTTAAGTATAGAGGGTGAATTTATGAGTTACAGGATGAAGATGATTCTGCCGGTCGTCGGCTTGTTGATACTGTTCGGGTGCGCCGCGGCGGCGCTCATCCGTGAGGCTCAAGGGGCGGAAGGGGTGCCGCTCCCGCCGCCCGGCGTCGTGGCGGCGGCGGGCGTGACGGCCTTCGACGGTGGCACGTTCGAAGCCTCCGGCGTGGCCCACGTCCCCGGCACCGACGGCGTGCTCTTCGTAGACGACGGGCGGCCCGACGAAATCTTTTGGATGAGGCTCGGCGAGGGCGGCGGGCAGGCCGGCGCGATCAAGTCCGTCAGGCTGGGCGCTAATGTCATTGACCTTGAAGGCATGACCTACGACGGCGCGCACTTCTACGTCGTCGGCTCGCAGTCCAAGTCGAAGGGCGGCGACCTGGCCGGGCTGGTGCGCTTCAGGTTCGACGCGCGGGGGCCACGCGTCGAGGGCGTCGAGACGGTCTCCGGGCTGAAGAGGTTCCTCGCCGAGCACGTCGCCGAGCTGCGCGGGATGGCCGACCGGAAGTACAAAGACGGCGGCATCAACGTCGAGGGCGTCGCCTGGGACCCGCGGGGCGGGCGGCTCCTGCTCGGCGTGCGCTCGCCGGTCGTGGACGGGCACGCGCTCGTCGTGCCGCTGCGGCTGCGCGACCCGCGGGGCGCGTTCTCCGCCGATAACCTCGAAGTCGAGGGCGCGCGGGCGATCAGGCTGCCGCTCGGCGGGGCCGGCGTCAGGAGCATCGAGTACGACGAGCGCCGGGGGGCGTTCCGCGTCATCACCGGCGCGGGGCCGAACGCCGAGAAGCTGGACTTCAAGCTCTGGGAGTGGGACGGCGACGCCGCGCGACCCGCGCTCCGCGAGATGGAGACCTACGACCGCAGGCTCAAGCCCGAAGGCGTCACGCGCGTCTCTTCGGCGGGCCGCGACTTCACCTTCATCGTCTTCGACACGAGCGGCTACGCGGCGGCCGATTAAGGGGAGGTGCTTCCGACTCCCTCGGGTTGGGAGTATTTAATCCATCGCCCGCGTGACTCAACGTAGTAGCGAATCTTTGCCCACGCCGGAGGCGCGGGCTTCCGCCGACCGGTTAATGGAAGTCCGCTTCCGACAAAAAATTGAGAACTGTTAATGGATATACTTTGGGAAGAACTGACCTCCGGGCTGCCTAACGCGAGGCAGTTGGTGCATGTCCTCATCAAGCTGGCGGCCGCCACTCTGCTCGGCGCGGTCGTGGGCTTCCAGAGGGAGCGCGCGGGAAAGCCGGCCGGGCTGCGGACGCACATGCTCGTCGCGATGGGCGCCGCGCTCTTCGTCGTTTTGGCGGATCTGATGATCGCGCGCTTCCTACATTACGGGGATGTGATTCGCTTCGATCCCATTCGGTCGATCGAAGCGATCGTCGCGGCGATCGGGTTTCTCGGCGCGGGGACGATCTTCGTGAGCCGGGCGGAGAGCCGAGTGAAAGGGCTGACCACCGCGGCATCGATCTGGGT
>JALZHT010000812.1 GCA_030860645.1 Acidobacteriota bacterium | reverse complement strand
ATGTTCTTCTCCGCGGCCCCCGCGCCCTCCGTGTCGAAGTCAGCCCGCGTCAAGCTCAACCGCGGCCGCGGTCACTATCTTTCGCCGCCTCACTTCACTTCGTGCAGCAGCCACTTCAGGACGGGGTGCTCCACTTCGTGGAGGTGTTTGACCGAGAAGACGTGGTCGACGTGGCCGTACTCCTCCCTGAAGTTCATCGTGACCTTCGACGAAGTGAGCAGCGCCGCCGTGTCGGTCATCCCGGCCCCGAAGCCGCCGCCGCCGGCGAACATGATGACCGGCCCCGTGAAGCTCTGGAGGTTGTCCGAGAACGTCCGCTCGCCCGCCAGCCCGCAGCTCACGTCGCGAATGGTGCGGGTCGCCACGTAGTCCACGAACCCCCTGATGTTGGCGTGCACCAGCGGCTCGTTGGCGAAGAAGAGCCTGTCCTCCTCGACGCTTCCGGCCAGGAAGAAGTAGCCGGGGCGGGGCGTCGTCGGCGACAGCGGCGGCGCGGCCATCGCCGCCACCCACGCGCGGTGGTTGGTGAAGCCGGGCGGGAAGCCGGGCAGCGGCGTCGGGCCGTCGGGGTCGGTCTCCGCGAGGTGGCTCAAAAGCTTGAAGCCCGGCGTCCCCTGCCCGTCGTAGAAGACGCCGTTCGCCAAAAGGTCTTCGAAGACGGAGCAGAAGTTGGCGTTGATGGCGCGCACCGTCGGGTCCTCGTCGTACAACGTCCCTTCGATGAGGATGGCCCCGGCGTAGTCGGCGGGGTGGGCGTTGATGGTGGCAATCGAGGCGATGCTGCCGAGCGAGAGGCCGCCGACGACGGGCCGCTCGCCGGGGTGTGCGAGTTCGATCTGCTGGCGGACGAAGGCCACGTCGTCCACGATGGTTTGCAGGCCCCAGCCGGCCATCGGCGAGCAGTCGGCCGCGCCCGTCTCGCACGTCCCGGCGGCGAGGCCCTGCACGCGCTGCGAGTAGCCCCACACGTCGAAGTTGCGGCGGGCGAAGAAGCCGGCGAACGATTTGTCATAGTCGCCGCCGTCGCCGACTTCGTAATTCTGGAACCCGCTGCCGAGCGGCGGCAGCAGCAGCAGCGTCCCTTTGAGCGACTGCGCCGGCACCTGCTTGGAGACGCGCGTGATGAGGAAGCGGTCGAGGGGGTTGGCGCCCACCTGGACGGTGGTCACGGTGCGGGTCAGGTTGCCGGCGACGGTCGAGGTCTCGGAGCCGACGACCTGGTAGGTCTGGGCGTGCGCGCGGCCCGCGCAGAGGAAGAGGGTCAGCAGGGCGAGGGATTTCAGCATGAGGTTCATGATCTCGTCTCCTTATGATGAGGGGGTTGATGGTCGTACGCCGAGAGGTCGGGGCTTCGAGCCGTCGGGGCGGGCGGCGGGGCCTTCGTTCGACGTAGTCGTGGAAAATTCCGCGGGCGGCGAGTAACCGGGAGGCCCGCCGCGAGAGGTGCGGCTCGACGCGAGGCCCGGGATTCAGCCCGTCAAATTCGGTGGGTGACGATACGTCAAACCCTCCCGGGTGTCAACGCGGCAGGCGTTCGGATTGCAAATCAAAAATCAAAAATTCGTCAAGGCCGGTGGAAGCCGCGCTCGATGTCGCGTTTGGTCAGGCGCAAAATCGCGGGGCGGCCGTGGGGGCAGGTGGTGGGCGAGGAGGTGAGCAGGAGGCGGTCAACGAGCCAGCGCATCTTCTCGGCGGTGAGCGCCGTGTTGATCTTGATGGCGGCGCGGCAGGCGAGCGAGGCGGCGACGCGCTCGCCGAGCGTGGCGCGCGCGCGGCCGCGCTTCTCGGCGTCGACCGTGTCGAGGACTTCCGACAGGAGGTTGCGCACCTCGCCGGCCGGGAGGTCGGCCGGGACGGCGCGCACCGCCACCGTGCGCCCCGACAGGCGCATCAGCGCGAAGCCGTAACGCTCCAGCTCCGCGGCCACCTCGTCGAAGGCGGCGGCCTGCGCGGGCGTGAGGTCGAAGCTCTCGGGGACGAGCAAATTCTGCGACTCGGCGGCGCGCGCGTCTTCGAGACGGCGGTACTTGTCGAAGAGGACGCGCTCGTGCGCGGCGTGCTGGTCAATGAGCAGTAGCCCCTCGGGGTCGGTGGCGAGGATGAAGCTCTCGTCGAGCTGGCCGAGCGGGCGGATGTCCGGCGTGAGCGACTCGAAGGCGACCTCGCGCACCAGCCCCGCGGCCGAGTTGACCGGCGGCAGCGACGCCGCGCGCGGAGAAGTCGGTGAGGGAGTCTGAACCGACGCGGCATCCGCGCCGCGCGTCGGCCGCAAGCCCGGAGCATCCTCGACCGACGGCGATTGATTCCGCAGAGCCGGCGTCGCGGCGTCGGCTTCGCGCGCGGTCGGCTCAAATCCGCCGCGAGAATCGCCGCCCTGCCGTGGCT
>JALZHT010000811.1 GCA_030860645.1 Acidobacteriota bacterium | reverse complement strand
CGCCCAAGCCGCTCACGCTCGAAGCGCGCGTCGCGCAGTCGCTCAACCCCGGCGCGGCCGGCCCGGCGGCGGCCGGCGACCTCAAGCAGGTGCGCCTCGTCGAGGGCGCGACCGTCAAGGAGTTCGCCGAGAAGCTCGGCATCAAGCCGAAGGACATCGTCGCGCTCCTGCTCCAGCGCGGCGTCTTCGCCACCATCAACCAGGCCCTCAACACCGACGTCGCCACAGACCTCGGCAAACGGTTCGGCTTCGACGTGCAGTTCGTTGACTTCGAGGAGGCCATCGCCGAGGACGAGTTCGAGGAGATGCTGGAGAAGGACGTGGACGACGTGGAGCTGCCGCGCGCGCCGGTCGTCACCGTCATGGGCCACGTCGACCACGGCAAGACCTCCTTGCTCGACGGCATCCGCGCCGCCAACGTGGCCGCGGGCGAGGCCGGCGGCATCACGCAGCACATCGGCGCTTACAGCGTCAACGTGCCGAACCCGGACGCCCCCGGCGAGGAGCGCCGCGTCGTCTTCCTCGACACGCCCGGCCACGAGGCGTTCACCATGATGCGCGCGCGCGGCGCGAAGGCGACCGACGTGGTCGTGCTCGTCGTCGCGGCCGACGACGGCGTCATGCCGCAGACCGTCGAGGCCATCGAGCACTCGCGCGCGGCCGGCGTCCCCATCGTCGTCGCCATCAACAAGATTGACCGCCCGGACGCCAACCCCGACCGCGTCAAGCAGGAGCTCGCCAACCAGGGCCTCCAGCCCGTGGATTGGGGCGGCGACACCGAGATGGTCGCCGTCTCGGCCAAGCGGCGCGAGAACCTCGACACGCTGCTGGAGACCATCCTGCTGACGGCCGACATCCTGAACCTGAAGGCGAGCCCGACGCGGCTGGCCTCCGGCGTCGTGCTCGAAGCCAAGCTCGACCGCGGGCGCGGCGCGGTCGCCACCGTCCTCGTGCAGCAGGGCACCTTGCGCGTCGGCGACCCGTTCATCGTCGGGCAGATTTTCGGCAAGGTGCGCGCCATGTACAACGACCGCGGCGAGCACATCGCCGAGGCCGGCCCGGCCACGCCCGTCGAAGTCCTCGGCATGCAGGGCGTCCCGCAGGCGGGCGAGGCCTTCCAGGTCGTCGCCGACATCACGAAGGCGCAGCAGGTCTCGCACCAGCGCCAGATGATCGCGCGCCAGCAGACGCTCGCGCAGACCACCAAGCGCGGCATCGAGGCGCTCGGGCAGCGTGAGGTCAAGGAGCTGCTCGTCATCCTCAAGGCCGACGTGCAGGGTTCGGTCGAGGTGCTGAAGAGCACGCTCCAGAAGCTCTCGACCGAGCAGATCAAGGTGAGGGTCATCCGCTCCGGCGTCGGCGCCATCACCGAGTCGGACGTGCTCCTGGCCTCGGCGACGCAGACCGAGGCTTCGGGCCGCGCCGTCGTCATCATCGGCTTCAACGTGCGCCCCGAGACGCGCGCCGCCGAGATCGCCCGGCACGAGCACGTCGACATCCGCCTGCACTCGATCATCTACAAGCTCGAAGAGGAAATCCGGGCGGCGATGATCGGGATGCTCGAAGCCGTCGAGCGCGAGCAGATCATCGGCACGGCGCTCATCCAGGAGGTCTTCCGCGTGCCGCGCGTCGGCTCGGTCGCGGGCTGCCGCGTCACCCACGGCCAGATCCGCCGCAACGCGCGCGCCCGGCTCATCCGCGACGGCGTCGTCGCCTGGGAGGGCAACATCGCCTCCCTGCGGCGCTTCAAGGACGATGTCTCCGAAGTCCGCGAGGGCTTCGAGTGCGGCATCGGTCTCGAAAACTTCAACGACGTCAAGGTCGGCGACCAGATCGAGGCGTACGTGATTGAGAAGATCGCCGCGACGGAACTCTAAGTTGCGAGTTGCGGGTTTCGAGTTTCGAGTTAAAACAAACTCCTAACTCGAAACCCGCAACTCGCGACCCGCAACTTTTGTATGCGTCGGCCCGAGAAAGTCGCAGAGCTGATCCGCGAGGAGGTGAGCCAGATCGTGGGCTTCGAGCTGGAGGACCCGCGGCTGGAGCGCGTGACGGTGACGGAGGTGCGCGTGGCGGACAACCTGCGCGACGCGCGCGTCTACGTCGTCGCCGAGGGCACGGAGGAGGAGCGGGCGGCGGCCTTGAAGGCGCTGCACCGCGCCGCCCCGTACGTGCGCCGCCAGCTCGGGCGCTCGCTGAATTTGCGCTACACGCCGGAGCTGCACTTCGTCCGCGACACGGTCGAGGAGTCGGCCACGCGCGTCGAGGCGCTCCTCAACGAGATCGGGCAGGACAGAGACCGGCCCTCCCCCGCAGGCGAGGCCGGCGAAGAAGAGAGGAGTAAAGAAGTGGCGGGCGACGAGTGACGGGTGTTGAGGCAAAAGCAAATGG
>JALZHT010000152.1 GCA_030860645.1 Acidobacteriota bacterium | reverse complement strand
GTGCTGCGCGGGGAGGCCGGTCGCGAGCGGCTCGTCGCCTACGTCGCCGGCGCGCGCGCGCAGGCCGACCTTGAGGCGGTGCGTGCCGGGCTGGCCGGCGAGCTGCCCGAGTACATGGTGCCGCAGGCGGTCGTGCTCGTGGACGCGCTGCCCCTGACCAGGAGCGGCAAGGTCGACTACGCGGCCCTGCCCGAGCCGGAGGAGATTGGCGCGCGGGGTGCGAGGGATTACGTGGCGCCGCAGGGTGAGCTTGAGCAGGTAATCGCGGACGTGTGGCAGCGGCTGTTGCGCGTGGGGAAGGTGTGTGTGCACGAGAATTTCTTCGACGCGGGGGGGCATTCGCTCCTGATGGTTCAGTTCTATCACGGGCTGAGGGAGGTCGTCGGAGGCGAGTTTACTCTGCTCGACCTGTTTCAACATCCGACCGTCAGCCTACTGGCGAAGCATTTGGGCGGTGCTCAGGCGGAGCGGAAGCGCCCCGAGAGCATCCGCGAGCGTGTGAATAAAAGGGAAGAGGCGTTGATGCGGCACAGGCAGCTCATGGCGGAGAGGAAGGTAGTTAATGGATAACGGGGACGCACTGGAGACGTTGAACGACATTGCGATGATCGGGATGGCCGGCCGCTTTCCTGGGGCGAGAGACGTTGACGAGTTCTGGCGAAACCTGCGGGATGGCGTCCACTCCGTCAAGTTTTTCAGCGATGAGGAGTTGGAGCGCGCCGGCATAGACCGGAGCGTGTGGGGCCGGCCGGACTACGTGAAGGCCGGGGGGGTGCTGGAAGACATCGACCTCTTCGACGCGGAGTTCTTCGGCTTCACGCCGAGAGAGGCCGAGATCATGGACCCGCAGCAGCGCGTCTTCCTTGAGTGCGCCTGGCAGGCGCTCGAAGGCGCCGGCTACGACTCCGAGACGTACGAGGGCCGCATCGGCCTCTACGCCGGCGGGGGCATGAACGATTACCTGCTCAACATCTATTCCAACCGCAGGGTGCTCGATACGACGGACATTTTCCAGATCATCATCGGGAACGAAAAAGACCACCTCGCCACGCAGGTCTCCTACAGGATGAACCTGAGGGGGCCGAGCATCGCCGTGCAGACCACCTGCTCGACCTCGCTGGTGGCGGTCAGCATGGCCTGCCAGAGCCTACTCACCTACCAGTGCGACATGGCGCTGGCGGGCGGGGTCTCGATCAAGAGTTCGCAGCGCGGGGGTTACCTCTACCGCGAAGGCGGCGTCGATTCTCCCGACGGCTTTTGCAGGGCCTTCGACGCCAGGGCCAAGGGCACGGTGGCGGGCAACGGCGCCGGCGTCGTGATCCTGAAGCGGCTCGGAGACGCGCTGGCCGACGGCGACGAAATCCACGCCGTCATCAAGGGCTCGGCCGTCAACAACGACGGCTCGCGCAAGGCGGGTTATACGGCCCCCGGCGTCGAGGGCCAAGCCGAGGTCATCGCCGAGGCCCTCGCCCTGGCGAGGGTGAAGGCCGAGACCGTCAGCTACGTCGAGACTCACGGCACGGGCACGTCGCTCGGCGACCCCATCGAGCTCGCCGCCCTGACGCAGGCTTTCCGCGGCGAGACGGGAAAGAAGGCTTTCTGCGCCGTCGGCTCCGTCAAGACCAACGTCGGGCACCTGAATACGGCGGCGGGCGTGGCCGGGCTCATCAAGACGGTGCAGGCCCTCAAGCACGGGCAGCTCCCGCCGAGCCTGCATTTCGAGCGGCCGAACCCGCAGATCGATTTTGCCGCCAGCCCCTTCTTCGTCAACACGCGGCTCGCCGCTTGGGAGACCGACGGGCTCCCGCGCCGCGCCGGCGTCAGCTCCTTCGGCATCGGCGGCACCAACGCCCACGTCGTGCTCGAAGAGGCGCCGCCGCGGAGGGCTTCGGGAGAGGGCCGCGCGAGTCAGTTGCTGCTGCTCTCGGCGCGCACGGACTCCGCGCTGGAGGCGGCGACGCAGAATCTCGCGGACTACCTGCGACGACACCCGGACGCGAACCTGGCCGACGTGGCGTACACGTTGCAGGTCGGCCGCAGGGTCTTTAACCGTCGGCGCGCGCTGGTCTGCCAGGGCGTGGACGACGCCCTGGAGGCGCTCTCGAATCCGGGCGCCGGCCGCGTCTCGACGACCCACGAGGGGCGGCGCGAGCGGCCCGTCGCGATGATCTTCTCGGGTCAGGGCACGCAGTACGTGAACATGGCGCGTGAGCTTTACGAAACGGAGGCGACCTTCCGCGAACACGTAGACCTCTGCGCCGAAATCCTGCTCCCGCACCTGGGGCTCGACCTGCGGGACGTACTCTACCCGGCCGGAGAGCGCGCTGGCACAGATTGGTCGGGGCTCGAACAGACGGCGCTGGCGCAGCCCGCGCTGTTCGCCGTCGAGTACGCACTCGCAAGGCTGTGGATGGAATGGGGCGTCCGGCCCGCGGCCATGCTCGGGCACAGCGTCGGCGAGTACGTCGCCGCCTGCCTGGCCGGGGTCTTCTCGCTGGAAGACGCGCTGGCGCTCGTAGCCCTGCGCGGCCGGCTGATGCAGCAACTGCCGCGCGGCGCGATGCTCGCGCTGAAGTGCGCCGCGCAGGAGGAGGTGCTGCCGCTCCTGTCAGCCGACGAGAGGCTGTCGCTGGCGGCGCTCAACAGCCCGACGGCCTGCGTCGTCTCGGGGCCCGTCGAGGCCGTCGAGCAGTTGGAGGCGCGTTGCGCGGAGCTGAACATCACGGCGCGGCGCCTGCGCACCTCTCACGCCTTCCACTCGGCGATGATGGACCCGATGCTCGCCGAGTTCACCGAGCACGTGCGCAGAGTCCGGCTCAGGGCGCCGCAAGTCCCTTACGTGTCGAACGTGACGGGGACGTGGATTACCGCGGAGGAGGCGACCTCGCCGGACTACTGGGCGCGACACCTGCGACAGACGGTGCGCTTCGCCGAGGGCGTCGCCGCGCTGGCGAAGATGCCGGGCGTCGTCCTGCTCGAAGCCGGCCCCGGCCATAGCCTCGACGCTTCGGCCGTCGCGGCTCCCGCGGCGTCGAAGCGCCCGCCGGTGGTCTACTCGCTGCCGCACACGCACGACCGCAGGACCGGGGGCTCGTTCCTCCTGAACGCGCTCGGGCGGCTCTGGTCGGCCGGCGTGCAGGCGGACTGGTCGGGGGTCTACAGGCACGAGCGGCGCCGCCGGCTGACACTGCCAACCTACCCCTTCGAGCGCAGGCGCTACTGGGTGGACGCCGTCCCGCAGGCTCGGGCCGACGCCGCCGCGCCGACGTCGGATGGCACGGCTGACGCGGCCGCGGCTTCGGGGCTGACTCCCGCGGCGGCCGATGCCGAAGACTCGGCGGACAAACAGCTAGAGCAGATGATTACGCAAATCTGGCATGAAGTGCTCGGCGTCGAGCAGATCGGTGCCCACGATAACTTCTTCGACCTCGGGGGCAACTCCCTGATGGGCATTCAGCTCCTTTCGCGTCTGCGCAAGACGTTCTTGCTCGACCTGCCGATGAGCGGCCTCTTCGAGTCGCCCACGGTGGCCGGGCTGGCCGCGCTCATCGAGCAGTACCAGCTCGAAGGAGAGGAGCTGGACGAGTTGGAGCGGATGCTCCAGGAGGTCGAGGGCCTCTCGGCCGAGGACCTCGCGGGAGTGCTCGCCTCAGACGACGAACAGGCAGTGGTGAATTGAGATGAAAGACTTGAACGCAAGGTTAGTGGCGCTCTCGCCCATGCAGCGCGAGCGCCTCCAACAGGAGATGGAAAAGAAGGGCATCAAGCCCGGACTCCGGCTCCCCGACTCCGGCACGCCGGCCGCGCCCTCACGGGGCAGCGGGGGCGTCGAGCATGGCCCCGCCACGGAGGCGCCGCGCGCCCGCCGTGCGGGGAAGGGGATGAACTTCAGCCTCTTCTTCTTCTCCGACGACGGGACGAAGCAGACCGGCTCCAAGTACCGGCTGCTGCTGGAGAGCGCACAGTTCGCCGACCAGCACGGCTTCTGCGCCGTCTGGACGCCCGAGCGCCACTTTCAGGATTTCGGCGGCCTCTACCCCAACCCGTCCGTGCTCAGCGCCGCGCTGGCGATGGTCACGCGGCGCACACAGTTGCGGGCCGGCAGCGTCGCGCTGCCGCTGCATAACCCGATACGGGTGGCAGAGGATTGGTCTGTCGTCGACAACCTCTCGGAAGGCAGGGTCGGCGTCGCCTTCGCTTCCGGGTGGCACCCGCTCGACTTCGTGCTCGCGCCGCAGTCCTACCGCCAGCGTAAAGACCTTCTCTTCGAATACATCAACACCATCCAGAGGCTCTGGGCCGGCGAGGCGCTCACCGTCGAGGGCGTGGACGGGAACGTCGCGGAGGTGCGCGTGCTGCCGCGGCCGATACAGCCGCGGCTCCCGGTCTGGATTTCCATCGCGTCGAGCCGCGAGTCTTGGCGGAGGGCGGGCGAGATCGGGGCCAACGTCCTGACGGCCATTGTCAAGCAGCCGCCGGATGTGCTCGCGCAGAAGATCGCGCTCTACCGCGAGGCGCGCGCGCGACACGGCCACGATCCAGAGGCCGGGCAGGTCGCCGTCATGCTGCACGCCTTCCTCGGCGAGGACGAGGGGCGCGTCAAGGAGTTGGTGCGCGAGCCCCTGACACACTACTTCCGCAGCAACCTGAAGCAGCTCGAAACCCACACCGACTTGAGGGCGAAGAGCGGGGCCGGCGCCGCCCAGCTCGAACTCGACAGCCTCTCGGAGAAGGACCTGAACGACATCGGCGCTTACGCGTTCGAGAGGTACTACGACACGAGCCTGCTGTGCGGCACGCCGGATAAGTGCACGCGGCTCGTCGACACCCTCATCGAGGTCGGCGTCAACGAGGTGGCCTGCCTCATCGACTTCGGCCTGAGCTTCGAGACGGTGATGGAGGGCTTGCCCCACCTGAACGTCCTGAGGGAGCGTTACGCGCCCGAGTCCTGCGCGGCCGCGCGCTGCGCGTGAGTTTAACGAGGAACACGGGCGGAGTTAGAGACAGAGAGACCGACATGAATAACCTTGCCAAAAGAATCTCCGCGCTGTCGCCGGAACAGCGCGCGTTGCTGGAGAAGAAGCTCCGGCAGCAGACGCTCAGCTCGCTGCGGGATCAGACCATCCCGCGGAGGAGCGGCGACGTCCCGTGTCCGCTCTCTTTCGAGCAGGAGCAACTCTGGTACATGGAGCAGCGCCACCCCGGCTCGAACGCCTTCAACCTCGGCACGTCTTACCTCATCACCGGCGCCGTCAGCGTCGAGGCGTTGGAGCTGGCCTTCGGCGAGATGATGAGGCGGCACGAAGTCCTGCGCACCACCTTCCCGACGTGGAACGAGCTACCCTACCAGCACGTCGCCGCCGTGGGCGAGATGGACTTGCGGAAGGTAGACTTGGGCGGCCTGCCCGCGGCCGAGAGGGAGGCCGAATTGGAGAGGCTGGTGGCGGAGGCCGGGCGCGATCCTTTCGACCTCGCGCGCGGGCCGCTCTTCCGCGCGCTCCTCGTGCGGCTCGACAAGGAGGTCTACAGGCTCTGCCTCACGCTCCACCACATTATCATGGACAGGTGGTCCTTCAGCCTGCTCTGGCGCGAGCTGATGGTGCTCTACGACGCGTTCTCGAAGGGCAAGCCCTCGCCGCTGCCCGAGCTGCCGATACAGTTCGCGGACTTCGCCGTCTGGCAGCGCGACCTCCTTCAGGGGGAGGCGCTGGAGGCGAGACTCCAGTACTGGAGGAAGCAGCTCGCCGGCGCCTCCTCCGTGCTCGCACTGCCGACGGACAGGCCGCGCCCGCCCGTCCAGAGCTTCCGCGGCCGGCGCCACTACAGCGCGCAGTCCCCCGAGCTGTGGTCTAAGCTCAAGGACATCTGCCAGCAGGAGAACGTCACGCTCTTCATCGCCCTCCTGGCGGCGTTCTACGCCTTCCTACACCGCTACACCGGGCAGGTGGACATCAACGTCGGCTCACCCTTCTCCAACAGGAACAGGGTCGAGACGGAAAGCCTCATCGGGTTCCTGCTCAACATGGTCGTCCTCCGGGCCGACCTCTCCGGCGACCCGACCTTCCGCGAGCTGCTACGACGCGTGCGCGAGGTGGCCGTCGGGGCCTACGACAACAACGACCTGCCCTTCAGCAAGCTCGTGCAGGAATTACAGCCGCCGCGTGACAGCAGCCGCAACCCGTTTTTCCAGGTCACTTTCGTCTTCGTAGACATGCACGACTCCACCGGGGACCAGCGGGAAGTCTCCATGAAGCAGGTCGACTTCGAGGTCGGCTCTTCGAGATTCGATCTGATGCTCGGCGCCAGGGACAGGGCCGCCGACCCGACCTTGATCCTTGAATACAACCCCGACCTGTTCGAGGACGCCACCACCGCGCGCATGTTGCAGCACTTCGAGACGATGCTCGAAGAAATAGTTGCCGATCCCGCGCAGCGCATCTCGGAGCTGCCGCTCCTGAGCGCCGAGGAGGAAGCCCAACTCTTAAGCCAGCCGGATGAGGGCGGCTGCGCCTCGCTGCCTACGGCTACACTCCACGCCCTGTTCGAGGAACAGGCGGCCCGCACCCCGGACGCCTTGGCCGTCCTCTGCGGCGACCAACACTTAACCTTCGCCGAACTCGACCGCCGGTCGAACCGGCTCGCGCATCGCCTGCGCCGGCTCGGCGTCGGCCGCGGCGCGGTCGTCGCCCTGCTCTGCGAGCGCTCGGCCGCGATGGTGGTCGCCCTGCTCGGGGTGCTCAAGGCGGGCGCGGCCTACCTGCCCCTGAACCCAGCCTACACTCCCTCCGAGGTGGAGTACTTCCTGGGCGATGCCGAGCCCCGCGTGTTCGTCACCGACGCAGCAAGCTGGCTGCGCGAGGCTCGCGCGCACGCGCCTCTGTCCGAGACCGTCCCGCGCGCCGCCTCCGACCTCGCGACGCTGATCTACACCTCCGGCACCACCGGCCGCTCGAAGGGCG